>NZ_AXCA01000007.1:0-5210 GCF_000475415.1 Halomonas sp. PBN3
GTTCGCCACCCGGCCAAGCGGCGCCGGCTGCGCACCGTGCTACAAGAGCTGGTGCACCGTGCGGCTCTCGTGATTCACAAGGCACGGCAGATCATCCTCGACTTCGGGCAGGATATCGGGCGCATGACGGTGCTCAAGACGCTGCGGAGCCGACTGCGTTATCCACGAGGAACGCCATGCTGACCGTCAATCGGCGACACTCTATCCACAAGCAGTTCCAAGCGACACGCGATCGCCAGATATGTCGTGCCTGGCGGGTGGAAAGGCATGACAAAACGGGCCGTCAGCACCGATCAGCACGGTGGGTTTTGGCAATAACGGGCTTGCGAAAGCCAACTTGCACGGGGCGAATGATCAAAAAGTGCTCGCTGGCGGTGATAGGGAAAGTGTCGGCGCCGGCTTCACGGATTCAGGTGCTACTCAATGGATGTGGTAGAGAGTCTGAAGAGCTACTACGCTCGGGTTAATATGGAAAACCTCTACAATGTACCGACGGTTGTTAAGATTCTAGACTCGCTCGGACATGTTTTCTATCCTTCGTCTTCCAACCGAAATCCCGATGGTTCGGCCATATTGGACTACTCTCGGGATGAGGAGAGCTATCTTCGGTGCGGGGATTCCATTTCCATCACAGCTGAGATTGACCCTGCTTTCAGTTCAGACCAATATAAAGTTGAGTGGTTAATAGCGAACTTAGGTGGTCCTCATATAACTGGTGATAAGTTCCATATTGTTTTGAGTGGCCGCTACGTCTCTACGCGCTTCTGCGTTGTCTGCCGAGTGATATCAAATCAGAGCTGGCATAAGCTAGGGACCTGTGATGATCAGATTGACATTGCATATAAGATTCTACCACCGATTTAGATGAGACATGGTTATAGTATGCCTTAAACAAGGCAGGGAAATGGCCAACAAAAGCATCAGCTGAGCGAAAACGGTGCGAGTGCTGATGCCTGCTGTTATATATCATGCAATTCTAAACGTCCGCTCATGGCCGTTAGCTGACGTTTAGTTGGTACGATTTATAACTAGCAATAGGTGCATGAAACATGAAAATAATGAGATTGCTATTTATCTGAGTAAAGCTTGGATTAGATATGGACAGTTCCTATGAGATGCGTATACTGTAAATGTATATACAATTATCATGTCGAAGGATGTCCTCATGGCCAGTACGCCACCTATCTATCTGCAGATACAGCAGCATCTGCTGGACAGGATCACTAGCGGTGAGTGGCCAGCACACCACCAGATTCCTCCAGAGGAACAGCTGGCCCGGGACTTCCAGGTCAGCCGCATGACTGCCAACAAGGCGATCCGTGATCTGGTCCAGAAAGGATATCTGACACGCCAGCCGGGTCTTGGCACCTTCGTTACCGACCGCAAGGCCGAATCGTCGCTGGTCGAGGTGTACAACATCGCGGAGGAGGTGCGGTCCCGGGGGCATCAATACGGCAATCAGGTGCTGACCTGCGAAGCGATCGAGGCCGATGATGAGGTGGCGCTACGTCTCGGAGTTCGGCTCGGCAGCCGAGTCTTCCACACCCTGATCCTGCATCTCGAAAATGACGTACCCATCCAGCTGGAAAGGCGCTTCGTTAATCCGCGCTGGGTCCCGGATTATCTCGACACCGACTTTTCCCGCCACACGCCCAACGAGGTGCTGGTGGCCGCCTGCCCCATCACCGATGTGGAGCATATCGTCGAGGCGGTCCTGCCCGACCACCAGGCGGCCGAGTGGCTGACCATCGATACGGCGAGCCCCTGCTTGAGCATGATCCGGCGCACCTGGTCCGGCGAGCAGCTGATCAGCTATGCCCGACTGCTCCATCCCGGGGAGCGTTACAAGCTGCGTTCCTCGATGCATCGCGAGCCGAAATGAGCGCCCCTTTGTTCTTTACCAACGCAAACGGCCGGGATTCCCGGCCGTTTGCGTTGGTGTGTCTGGAAGTTGTGTCAGCCAGCCAGTGTCTGCACCAGATAGCCGGCCGGCACTGCCAGCAGGAGGCTAAGGCCCACGCGGATGAACCAGACTACCAGCATCCTACCCACCGATAGCGGAATGCTGGTGGAGAGGATGCAAGGGATAGAGGCGGAGAAGAACAGCACGGCGGACACCGACACCACGCCAGCGGCGAAACGCGCTGCGAACTCAGCCTCTGCCATCAGCAGCGCCGGCAGAAACATCTCGGCGAGCCCGGCGGCGGAGGCCTGCGCCAGGGCGGCGGCATCCGCCACGCCCCATACCGCCACGAAGGGGTAGAAGAGCCAGCCCAGCCACTCGAACAGCGGCGTGTACTTGGCAACCAGCAGTCCCAGCAGCCCAACCGACATAATTGAAGGCAGGATGCTGATCGCCATGACCAGCCCTTCCTTGAAGTTGAGTGCCACGCTGCGATGCAGGCTAGGTGCCTTTTCTGCCACGTCCAGCCCGATCTGCCAGGCAGTGCTAAGCCGCTTGCCGGGGACCGCTTCCGGCTCGCCATCCTCGGCGCTGTCATCCATCCGCGAAAGCGGCGGCAGCCGCACGGTCACCGCGGTGACGACGAAGGTGATCAGCAGTGTGAGCCAGAAGTAGAGATTCCAGACGTCCATCAGGTCGAGGGTCTTGGCCACGATGATCATGAAGGTGGCCGAGACGGTGGAGAAACCGGTAGCAATGATGGCCGCCTCTCGCGCCGAATACTGCCCAGCCTGATAGACCCGGTTGGTGATCAGCAAGCCGATGGAGTAACTGCCCACGAAGGAGGCCACGGCGTCGATGGCCGAGCGCCCTGGTGTGCGCCAGATGGGGCGCATTACCGGCTGCACCAGCACACCGATCAGTTCCAGAAGGCCGTAGCTGATCAGTAGTGCCAGGAAGATGGCGCCGATCGGCACGATCAGTCCTACCGGGATCACCAGCTTGTCGAACAGGAAGGGCAGCATGTCCGGTGCATGCAGGAAGGCTGGCCCCCAGCCGGTCAGTGCCATAACTGCGGCGATGACACCGGCAATCTTCAGCACTGTGAAGATGCGCTCGGTCAGGCTGCGGTTCCAGTAACCGCGGATGATCGGATAGGCCGCGCCGGCAACGATCAGCACCAGGGCATAGAGCCCGCTGGCGTCCCCTAGCAGTGCCCGCGCACCGGTCACCAAATGGTCCAGGGGGATGGTGCGCTTACCGGCGATTTCGATGGGAACGAAGAAGATCAGGATGCCCAGGGCACTGGGCAGGAAAAGCTTGAGCAAGGTGGCGGCAGCGGCAGGTTGCCGAGCCTGGGGGTCTTGGCGATTCATGAGCACGCCTCGTGTCTTGTGCCGTGCGGTGACTGGATCGGGATAGGCATCCTGCCTCGATATGTATATACAATAAGGTAAGCCAACCGCGTGCCCCCGCCTAGCCGATCGGGCTAGACATTGGTCGAATGCTTCAGCGCGAAATGGCAATACTTGGGACCCTAAATCCATCCCATTTGCTTGTTTCCATGGGTTTATTCCGTTTCTAGTCCGCCTGAGGCGTGTGCCTTGTCACCCACTGCTTCTTGTCAAGGCGGCTTGACGATCCTCAGGGGGCTGGGCTTAATTGTATATACATTGAGTCTGCATCCGCTGAGCCACCCTGGAGGAGGCCTCCATGTCGAACACCAATACCAAGCGTCGCCTGTGGCGCGATATTCACGTCTTCGACGGGCTGCGTACCCTGCCCGACCCCATGGCCGTCATTACCGAAGGGGCGCGAGTTGTAACGCTTGTGCCGATGCGGGAGTTAGATGAAGGGTTGGCGGAAGGCTGCCATGACATGGGGCGTGGGCGTGTGATGACCCCCGGTCTGGTGGATTGCCATACCCACCTGGTGTTCGGCGGCTCCCGCGCCGACGAGTTCGAGGCGCGCCTGGAAGGGGCAAGCTACGAGGAGATTGCCCGACGTGGCGGCGGCATCCTGAGCACCGTGACGGCCACCCGGGAAGCCACGGAAGACGAACTGCTAGAGCTGGCAAGACCGCGGCTCGAGGCACTGATCGCCGACGGTGTCACTACTGTGGAGATCAAGTCCGGCTACGGCCTGACGGTCGAGGACGAACTGAAGATGCTGCGCGTGGCGCGTCGCCTCGGCGAGGTGCTTCCGGTGCGGGTGGTGACCACGCTACTGGGCGCCCATGCGCTGCCGCCCGAGTTCAAGGATGACAGTGACGGCTATATCGACCTGGTGTGCCAGGAGATGATCCCGGCCGCCGCCCAGGAAGGCCTTGCCGATGCCGTCGATGTGTTCTGCGAGAAGATCGCCTTCTCGGTAGCGCAGTGCGAGCGTGTCTTCGAGGCCGCTGAGGCGCATGGCCTGCCGATCAAGGCCCACGCCGAGCAGCTCTCCAACCTGGGCGGTACCGCCATGGCGGCCCGTCACGGGGCGCTCTCCGCCGACCACATCGAGTATCTCGATGAGGCCGGGATCGCCGCCATGCGCAAGGCCAGGAGCGTCGCCGTGATCCTGCCCGGGGCCTTCCACACTCTGGGCGAGACGCAGCAACCGCCCATCGCGGCACTGCGTGAGGCCGGCGTGCCCATGGCCGTGGCCACCGACGCCAACCCGGGCAGCTCGCCACTGTTCATGCCCACCCTCATGCTCAACCTGGCCTGCACCCTGTTCCGCCTGACGCCCCAGGAGGCCCTGGCCGGGATGACCGCCCATGGCGCGACCGCCCTCGGTCTCAAGGGCGAAGGTCGGCTCCAGGAAGGTGCCACCGCCGACCTGTGCGTCTGGGATATCGATACCCCGGCTGCACTGGCCTATGCCGTCCAGCCCGGTCGCTTGCGTCAGCGTCTGTTTCAGGGGGAGTTGACCCATGCCGTTTGATACCGCGCTTCACCAGGAATTCGACCGCACCCTGTGGCAGGGGCGGATCGACCCCGAGCCCGACAGCGAGCGCTGGCACCAGAAGATTCAACCGCTGGCCGAGGGTGCCACCCCTGGCTGTGCCTTGCTGGGCTTCGCCTGTGATGCCGGTGTGGCGCGCAATCAGGGCCGTGTGGGCGCCGCCGAGGGACCTGCGGCACTGCGCCGTGCCCTGGCGCCGCTGGCCTGGCACCGACAGGGGCCTGCCTATGACGCCGGAGACGTGCGCTGTGAAGGCGACGCCATGGAAGAGGCTCAACAGGAACTGGCAGACCGACTCGCCCCGATGCTAGGCGAGGGACACCTGCCCATCGTGCTGGGTGGCGGTCATGAGGTG
>NZ_AXCA01000008.1:0-6849 GCF_000475415.1 Halomonas sp. PBN3
CTGAAGTGTGTGTCATGACCAGAACCTCCGGACATGACCGAGACCGCCCCCCTCCGGGAGCGATGTCCCGGTCGGGGTGGGTAGTGAGGAAGGGTTACGCGGCGAAAAGCTGCGCGTGGTTCAGCTCGTCGTGGCGTGCCACCAGCAGGTAGTCACCATGCTGGCGGTCACCTTGCACGACCAACGCCTCGAGCTCGAGAGCCAGAGGCTGGTGGGGATTCCCGCTGGGCGGGATGCGATGGTGAGTCAGCCGCACCGCCTGGGTCCCTGCTGGGTACCCGGACAGCTGGCGGGCCACGCTCTGCAGCAGCATCTGGAATCGTTCGATGGGCGTAACCCCATGCTCCGAGACCACGTGCTCTGCGACGTACATGCAGTCGTCCATGACCCGCTCGCTGATGCGGACCTTGCCCGCAAAGCCGTGGTCACGAGCCAGAAACGACATATCGTAGGATTTCATGGTGGATCTCCTGCGGTAGTGCACACAGGGGACACACCTTCCCCACCGGGGATGTGAATCCCCTGGTGGGTGATGGCACATAAGTGCCGAAGAAGAGATGCGGCATCCAACCCGGATGGGCAGCCTCGTCTCGGGATGCGCGAGGCCTTGGGAGGTGGCGTACCGCCAAGCGGCGCACCCTCGAAACGCCTGGGTGCTGGGGTGCCTCGGTTGGTGCCGGTCGAGACCACCGGGCCGCCGTAGGCGGCACTTGCATGAGTGAGCTTACGACACGAGCATGGAGAGTCAAGCGAGCTCATCACCTCGCACAGCAAAGCGCAGATTACTCACTACTCGGAACAACCAGTAGGACCCTACAGTTAGAAGCATTTGAGGGGCCGATTTCAATGGTTCAGGGGTTAGATATGCTTAGAGTAAGAGAATGGTGAAATATCAACTTTTTGCGGCTTCCCCTTAATCATGTTGGCAATTATTTCAGCAGTACCTGGAGCACCTGACATCCCATAATGTCCATGACCGAATGCATAAAAGATATTTTCATGAACAGGAGATACGTCAATTAACGGAATACTGCTAGGAAAAGAAGGCCTATCGCCAAACCAAACTTCAGATCCAGATGCAGAAAGATCAGGAAAAATTCGCTTAGCATTCCTCAACAATATATCTGCCCTTGACCAGTCAGGGAGAGCTCTAAGCCCAGAAATTTCCACTGTCCCTGCTAGCCTAAGGCCATCTTCCATAGGGGTAGAAAAAAACTTATAATCCCCTGAGACTATAGGAAAACTAGGCATAAAGTTTGGCGACACCAAATTAACATGGTAGCCTCTTTCATTTTCAAGCTTAACCTTGCTCAGGTCTTTTTTCATTAACTCTTTAGACAAAGCTCCCGCACAAATTACCACGTAGTCAGCTTCTAAAGCGCTCAACCTTGTAATTACTTTAACTCCATACTCTGAAGCGACTACTTCTTTAGCATGATCCTGAACAAAGTTGCCACCCATCTCTTCAAAAGCCTCAACCAAGGTATTGACAAGGCGATGAGGACTCACAGTGTAGCTAGCATCATTTATCAAAATCGCATATTTTACTTCTTTAGAAAGAGATGGCTCGACAACATTAACATCTCTATCAAAAAACTCCTCAAAACAAATCCCTGCCTCCTCACGAATTCGTTTAACAAAAAAATCCCCTTTAGAACTGGGCTTTTGTTTGAAAACATGAAGATGCCCAGTAGTCCTAATAAGATTGTTAAAATTTACTGTTCCCAGCATTTTTTTATACTGGTTTAAAACATCGTGATTTAAATCTTTAAGCGCTTTAGATGAATATGTAGAGCGGTCTTCACCTGACTCCATTATCCACCTTAACAGCCACGGAGAAACTTTAAGCAAGTGCCTCCAGCGAACAGATAGTGGACCATCACTATCAAACAACCAAGCAGGAACTTTTTTCCAAATACCCGGTATGGCCATTGGGATTATGGAAGCAGAGCTAATACCACCCGCATTACCAAATGAACAACCATTGCCTGGCTTAAGGTTATCCAACAAGGTAACAGAGTAACCTTCACAGGCCATCCGCAGTGCACAACAGCTACCGACTATCCCAGCACCAATTACTACGACGTTCTTTTTTTTCATAATAGAGTTATCAATATGGAAATACTGAAAAGCCTGGGGCGTTAAAGAAATAACGCCCCAGGGTGATTCGAAAATTACTTAGCAGAGTACCCTACAGCTTCTTCCAAAATTGGTGTAGCCCAGTCTTCTCCCATATCAGAAATTATCTCAGGCCATACCTGACTTCTTGCTACCTCTGCACTTTTTTCAAGCAATTCGTTAGAAACTTCAACAATCTCTGTCCCGGACTCAGCCAGGCGCTTTTCATTAAACTCTTGTGAAGACTCGGCCTGCTCCCAACGTTGTGACTCAAAATTTTCCGCAGCACTCAGAAGAGCAGACTGAGCCTCGCTACTAAGGTTGTCAAATGTGTCTTCATTGACCAACAAGTACCAGAACTCGAAATGAGTATTCTGAGGAATGTAATACTGAGTAACATCCCTCAATGAGTTATAATACCCCTCGGCACCAGCACCTATAGCTCCATCAACAACACCAGTTTGAATAGAAGTAAATGCCTCAGAGAATGGGAGCGGAGAACTAATATAACCCAATGCCTCACCTAGAAGGGAGAATGTTTTAAATGGAGGTACCCTGAGTTTCACCCCACCTTTGTCACTAACACTTTCCACTTCGACAGGCTCCCTATTCAAAGAGATCCCACCAAAATAGACAGGATAGCCTGCCAATACTTTTATATTTTGTTCATCATAACGCTCAGCAACTGCCTCGCGGATAGGGGAACCTGGCCCAAATATTTCCTTTGCTTGATCCCAATCAGATGCGAGATAGGGTAGAAGCCCAATTTGTAGCTTTTTATCAGCACTGCTGGAAATTGGTTGAAGTGCCATTTCCACGGCACCTACAGACACCCTCTCCTGAACTGTGGTGTAATCACCCAAAGAGCTTGCAGCAAAAACCCTAAAGTCCACATCATCGGTTTTAGATGTAACAGACTCCGCTAAAGCTTTCACATTCTGATCATGCTCAGTACCTTGCGGTCTAATGTGAGCTATTTTTAGCGTGCTAGCCATAGCACTAGTTACGTCGAGAGAAACAATAGCACCCAAAAAAATTGCGGAAGCTGTTTTAAGTTTCATGAGTTACTCCTGGTTTTTAATTATTCAACACCGGAATTTAGCTACTACTCAGTAGCCGAATAGGCCCGGAATGGCCATTGACAAACCGGGCCAATATGCTGTTAGAAGCGCTACCGGCATGTAGGCAAAAAACAGCATAATCATTGCAGGCCTGATAATTTCAGAAAACTTAGTATTACCAACCCTGGCAGCCAAGTAAAGAATGCTTGCATATGGAGGCGTAACACCGCCCATTGCTGTGCTAACACCAATTATCGCCGCAAACTGAATAGGACTCACTTCCATAGCTTGCATTAATGGCATAAGCAGCGGAGCGACGAGGATAATTGCAGTAATATCGTTAACAACCATGCCCAGCGCGAACAACATCAAACAAATTAACAGCAACAAGATATACTTGTTTTCGGATATTGAAAAAACAGCATCTACTAATTCCTGCGGCACACCATTCATGACAAACATCTGACTAAGAATCAAGCTAAAGAAAATCATGATAAGTATGGCGCCAACAGATGTACCTGCCTCTTTCCCTGCCGAAAGCAAGCTTTTGAAGCTTAATCCTTTATAAATGAGCCAGCCAACCGGTATGGCATATATCACTGCAACAGCAGCAGCCTCTGTAGGAGTCATTATTCCGCCATAAATCCCACCCAGTATAATCACCGGCATTAAAAGAGCAGGCGTAGCTGAAAAACTTCTCTTAGCTACAGAACTAACCTTTTCCTTAAGTGGCAACGGATCATCAAGAATAAGATCAAACTTACGCGACATAATAATATTAACAACAGATAAAAGAAAGGCGACCAACAGACCAGGGCCTAATGTTGCCAAGAAGGCTGCAAGTATAGATGTCTCTGTCACCCAGCCGAATATTATCATGGTAACACTCGGGGGGATCAAAAGCCCTAGAACGGATGAATTAGCTATGAGAGCCGCAGCAAAAGACCTGGGGTAACCTCGCTTTTCCATTTCTGGAATAAGCACAGGGCCGACAGCAGCTACTCCAGTCAAACCACTCCCAGAAATTGCGCCAATAATGCCACAGCTGACTGTGGCAACAACACCCAAACCACCTTTAATTCTTCCAACAAATTCGTTAACTAATTTTAGCAGGGCTTCAGCAATTCCACTCACACTCATTATGGTGCCGGCAAAAACAAACAGAGGTATTGCAAGCAAAACAGGTGAAGAAATCTGTGCATAGCCCCAAAGCATAACGCCGTTCATCACAGCATCGCCCATCAGCACCATGGCCAGCATACCGCCAGCAAAGCAATAGGGTAGAGGCACCCCAATAGTTAACAGGAATACAAGCACACCAAGTGCAACTGCTGCTGACTCAAGCATTGTTAAGCGCCCCTTTCTTATCATTCAAGCTAACAAAGCGAGTCACTATATTAATCGCTGTAAACAAGCTCATTGCAAGAAGCCCTAAGAATAGTGCCGCATCTGAGTAAATTGTTGGCCAATACAGAACGGGGGTCATCTTCTCCGTTTTTAGAGAGTACATAAAGAAATCCCAAGCCCAAAAAGTAAGCCATGAAGCTATTGACAAACTGACCACATCAGATACAATTAGCTGGACCTTTTTTGCCCAATCGCTTTTGAGAAATATCTCCAAAACGTTCGCTCTTATTTGTTGGTCTTCTCGAGATGCATTTACACTGCCCAATATATATAGCCATAAAACAGGATACATCAACATATCCTGCATCCCCATGAATGATATTCCTAAGACATACCTGGTGATTACTTGAGAAAACTGCAGCCCAGCAACAGCTACTAACAGTGAAGTCAATATTATCTTTGCTGCGGTATTCATCAGAGCCTCGTGAAGTTATGGACTTTTTTTAGTTTCAATTTATACATCACATTTTTCCTAAATTTATTATTATCAAAATTAAAGCTAGCATTGCTACGCCACATTGGTCCAATACGGTTTGATGCGGAGCCTATGCGCCAACATTATACCTCTTCTACGAATCACCCACCTCTTTTCTACTTGCTTAACTGGAATATTAAATATAATAACTAACAACCAAATATGAAAAAAGAATAAGAAAACCTAAATATTTTTATCCCGCCTTATTCATGGGGCAGCACTAAAAATCAAGATGGCGAGTGGTTTTCTCTTGTAGAATCAAACTGTTCCTAGCAGAACACGACTCAAGAGGACCACTCGCCATGGGTGAAAGACTATCCGCCTGGACGCCCTCGTGCAACGGTTCTGTCCGTGTCGAGCTCAGCGGCCAACGCACCACCAGCGACAGCGGCGCCCTGCTGCTGCGTGAAGCCCTCGATAACAGCGGCGTGATCGAGGCGCTCGAAGATAACCTAATTGATCGACGCCACCCGCTGCGCGTCCGTCATTCGCTGGCCAGTCAGCTGCGCACCTTGGTGCTGCAGCGGGCGATGGGTTGGATCGATCTCAGCGATACCGACATGCTGCGGCGTGACCCGCTCTGGCAGCTGGCCTGCAGCGATGCCCGCGGGATGACGCCCCTGGACCAAGATCGACCATCTCAAGCCACGCTGTCACGACTGCTAACGTGCCTTGGCCGCGACGACAACATCGATACCGTGCACGAAGGCCTGTTGCGACTGGTGGTCTGGCGCCTGGCCTCGCTGAAGCATGGCGAGCGCCCCAAGCAGCTGACCGTGGACATCGACGGCCTGCCGATCGAGGTCCACGGTCACCAGGGCGGCTCGGCGTTTCATGGTCTTTACGGCGCACGCTGTTCTGGTCAAGTCGTAGCGGACACTTTTATTAAGCTGCTTCCGCGATTTTCTCGATCTCCCTCGGCGTGTGGTAGCCAAGGGTCGAGTGGAGCCGGCAGCTGTTGTACTCCATCTCGATATAGGTCACGACGTCGCGCCTCGCTGACTGGCGGGTCCAATACCGCTGTCCCTCCAGCCATTCGCTCTTCAGAGAGCCGAAGAAGCGCTCCATGACCGCATTGTCCCAACAGTTCCCCTTGCGGCTCATGGAGGCCAGGAACCCGTGCTTTGCCAGTCGTTCGCGATACGCACGAGAGGCGTACTGGCTACCGCGATCCGAGTGGTGAAGCACGCCTCGGGGAGGCTGTCGGCGGCCAATTGCCATCTCCAGGGCGTCCAGGGTGAGTGACGTCTTCATATGGTCGGCCATGGCCCAGCCGATGACCTGTCGGTCGTAGAGGTCCAGCACGGCCGCCAGGTACAACCAGCCTTCCAAGGTCCAAATGGCAGTGATGTCGGCCACCCACGCCTGATTGGGCTCAGGCACCGTGAACTGCCGCTTGAGCAGGTTGGGAGCCACTGGCAGCGCGTGGTCGCTGTCCGTCGTATGCCGGTAGCGGCGACGCTGTCGGCAGGCGACACCCGCTTCCTGCATCAGGCTACGCGCCTGATAACGACCGACCGTATGACCTCTGCGACGGAGTTCCTTGGCCATTCGCCGGCTCCCATAGCTACCACGTTTCTGATCGTGGATGTCCTTGACCTCCCGGTGCAGGCACTGGCGCTGCTCATCGGGTTCACGCTGACGCCAGGCATAGAAGCCACTGCGGCTGACGTCCATGACACGGCACAGCACCGCCACTGGGAAGGAGGCCTTCTCCGACTCGATGAACTGGTATCTCAGCTCGACTCTCTCGCGAAGAAGGCCGTGGCCTTTTTTAAAACCTCCTTT
>NZ_AXCA01000009.1:0-3054 GCF_000475415.1 Halomonas sp. PBN3
GTGATAGACCACCTGGCCGGCATCGGGCCGCTCCATGCCGGCCAGCAGACGCAACAGCGTCGACTTGCCGGAGCCGGACTCGCCGACAATGCCCAGCACCTCGCCACGGTGCAGGCGTATATCGATGGCCTCACATCCCTTGCCGGGGCCGTAGAGCCGGGAGACGCCGCGCGCTTCGAGCAGTGTGGCGCGATCAAGGTCGGGACGCTTCATGCTACCTCCTCGGTGCGTGACTGGCAGTAGTCCGTATCGGAGCAGACGAACATGCGCCCGCCCCGGTCGTCGGTGATCACCTCGTCGAGGAAGGTGTCGCGGGCCCCGCAGATGGCACAGGGGTCGTCCCACTCCTGGACCTCGAAGGGGTGGTCCTCGAAGTCCAGGCTCTCCACTCGGGTGTAGGGCGGGATGGCGTAGAGACGCTTCTCGCGGCCGGCGCCGAACAGCATCAGCGCCTCATTCATGTGCAGCTTGGGGTTGTCGAACTTGGGGATCGGCGAGGGATCGGTGACGTAGCGTCCGTCCACCTTGACCGGATAGGCGTAGGTGGTGGCGATATGGCCGTGGCGGGCAATGTCCTCATAGAGCTTGACGTGCATGACCCCGTACTCCTCCAGGGCGTGCATCAATCGGGTCTCCTCCTCGCTGGGCTCGATGAAGCGCAGTGGCTCGGGGATCGGCACCTGGAAGATCAGCAACTGCCCCTGGCGCAGCGGCTGTTCGGGGATGCGGTGGCGAGTCTGGATCACGTCCGCCTCACCGGTGGCCGTGGTGGTGGTGACACCGGCCACACGCTCGAAGAAGGCGCGGATGCTGACTGCATTGGTAGTGTCGTCGGCGCCCTGGTCGATCACCTTGAGCACGTCGTCCTGACCCAGGACGCTGGCGGTCAGCTGCATGCCACCGGTGCCCCAACCATAGGGCATCGGCATCTCGCGCCCGCCGAAGGGCACCTGATAGCCGGGGATCGCCACCGCCTTGAGGAGGCCGCGACGGATCATGCGCTTGGTCTGTTCGTCCAGGTAGGCGAAGTTGTAGCCGCTGGCGGTGGGGTCGCTCGCCGTCATGCTTGCTGCTCCTTGACCGGATCGTTGTGAGAGGCACGTGGGGTGACGTTATCGGCCTGGGTGTCGACGTCGCTGCCGGCAGCTTCGATGCGCGTGGTGTGCTCGCGGCGCAGCCGTCGCAACAGTTCCAGCTCTGACTGGAAGTCGACGTAATGCGGCAACTTCAGGTGGGAGACGAAACCCGCCGCCTCGACACTGTCGGCGTGGGCGAGCACGAACTCCGCCTGCTGGGCGGGGCCGGTGGCCGTCTCGCCCAGCTCCTCGGCGCGCAGTGCGCGATCGACCAGCGCCATGGCCATGGTCTTGCGCTCGTTGTGACCGAAGGCCAGGCCGTAGCCACGGGTGAACTGGGGCGCGGTCTCCCGCGAGCCGCCGAACTGGTTGATCATCTGGCACTCGCTGATCTCGATCTCGCCGATACACAACGGCGCATCGCACTCCTCGACAGCGATCTCGACCTCCACGGTGCCCAGGCGAATCTCGCCGGCGAAGGGGTGGTTGCGGCCATAACCTCGCTGAGTGGAGTAACCGAGTGCCAGCAGGTAGCCCTCGTCGCCGCGGGCCAGCATCTGCAAACGGGTAGCGCGGTCCACCGGGAAGTCGGGAGGATCACGGGTGATGTCGTAGGGCTCTGCGCCGTCATCCTCCTCGCGCTCGATCAGCCCCTCGGCGTCGAGCATCTCCAACACCTGGGGGCAGCCAGACAGGGTCTCTTCGGCCTCCGTCGGCGGCGCCACCTCGGCGTTGGCCAGCTGCAGGAAGTCCAGCAGGCGGTGGGTATAGTCGTAGGTCGGCCCCAGTACCTGACCACCCGGAATGTCCTTGTAGGTGGCACTGATACGACGTTCGATGCGCATCGCGGCGGTGTCCAGCGGCACTGTCTCGGCCAGGCGCGGCAGCGTGGTGCGGTAGGCGCGCAGCAGGAAGACCGCCTCGACCATGTCGCCGCTGGCCTGCTTGATGGCAAGTGCGGCGAGCTCGGGATCATAGAGTGAGGCTTCGGCCATCACCCGTGATACGGCCAGGCGCAGCTGCCCCTCGACCTGGGGCACTTCAAGCTCCGGCGTATCGCGAGGGCCACGGCGGCGATCGGCGAGCCAACGGTGGGCGTTGGCGATGGCCTGCTCGCCCCCCTTCACGGCGACATACATACGTCGACCTCCTCTGAAGCAGAACGGGTAATACGGGTGCTGCGGGGGACGGCGGCAAGTCGGGTGCCGCAGGTGAGGATGGCGTCGAGCCCGCGCGGGAAGCGGGCGCGATTGGCGGCGAGCCGAGTCATCAGCGCCTCACCACCCTGCCCCACGTCCAGGCGCCGTCGACCGGGAATGCCGGGACCACTCAGGTTCCACGGACCCGCAGCATCCAGACAGTCGAGCACTACCAACAGGGTGGTGCTGCGGTCCGGATAGGTGTCGCTGCCTTCCTGGAAGGCGGGAGCCTCACAATCAGCACTCCCTTCCAGGGTGGCGGGAATAACCAGGGCGAAGTCGGCCTCTTCGGGACGATCGGTCTGCCGCGCGCCGGTGTGGAAGGTCAGGGCCTCGCCGAGGCCGGCGGCATTGAGCTCGGAGGACACCCAGACCCGGGTGTCGAGATCGCACAGGGTCAGCAGCGTAGCCCAGCAGGCGGTGCCGATGGCGGCTCCAGGCGGCGCCAGCGGGGCACCGCTCACCTCGGCGAAGGTGCCGGGCTCGGCCATCGCCGAGAGCAGCTGGCGATAGACCCGCTGGCTGTCGTGCACCGGAGTGTCGAAGGCGTTCCAGCGCATGGTTACTCTCCCCTGACCATGGTGAAGAAATCGACCCGGGTCGCCGCGGCGCGTCGGGCCTGTTCATGGCGTTCGGCGTCAAGCGCTTGCTCCAGCGGAGCCACCAGCCCCTCCTCGATGTCGGCCTGCCATTCACGGCGCTTGGCACAGGCATCCACCAGGGCAATGAGCTCGGCATGACGAGTGTCACGCCCCTTCACCCAGCCATGGCCCAGCTCC
>NZ_AXCA01000010.1:0-653 GCF_000475415.1 Halomonas sp. PBN3
GCGTTTCGGCCTGGCCGCCGATTCACATTTGATCGCCGTGGATACCCTGCGCTGGGTGGACGATGCGCCTCTCATGCGCCTGCGCCACTGGTTCGACCCCGAGCGCGTTCCTGGTTGGCTTGAGCGCTATCGCGGTGGGTCCACTAGGGCCCTGCTTGATCAGCACTATGGCTTGCGACTGCACCGCAAGCGCGTGCGCATCGAGGCAAGCAGCGCCGATCGCGAGGATCAACGCCTGCTTTGCTGTGCCCATCAGGCGCCGCTGCTCCAGCTGACCAGCGACAACGTGGATGCCGACGGCAGCCTGGTCGAGGTCTCGATCAGCCGCGCCCGGGCCGATCGGCTGGCCTATCACATAGATTTCCCTGACTCACTGACTGACGAGGTGTCTGCATGACCTCTGCACGACGTCAGCGCATTCTCGCGCTGACCCCCCGTGAGCGCCTGGCCGAACAATGGGCGCGGTTGGGCATTACCCCCGACTACCGCTGCGTGCGTGGCCCCGAGGTAGGCATGGCCATGGTGCGCGGCCGCATGGGCGGCACCGGCAATGCCTTCAACCTGGGCGAGATGACTCTGACCCGGGCCAGCGTCCAGCTCATGAACGACGGTGTGGCTACCGACGCCGACACGGAGCTGGGCCATGGCTGGGT
>NZ_AXCA01000011.1:0-3151 GCF_000475415.1 Halomonas sp. PBN3
CGCCCGGGGCGCCGGTCAGTAGTCGTCTGGCAGCAGCAGCGTGGTGGCGCTGCGATCCGCCTCGGTGATGATCCAGACCGTGAGCGACTCACGGATCCGGTAGGACGAGAGCAGCCTGTCACCGTGAATCAGGGCCTGCTCGTTGCTCTGGCGGTCCTCCTCGGGCACGTCACCCCAGTCGCCGGTGACGTGTCGTCGGAGAAGCGCCATGGGCGAGACCTCGCCTCGCTCCACCAGCTCGTTGACGGCCCGGGTCATCACCACGCGCCCCACCTCGAAGCGGCGTGGATCTGGCCTCGCGGCTCGCTCGGCGACCCGGTTGAGCGGTCCTGGCTCTTCCTCCATCTCAGCACCTGCCGCTTGGCCACCCTCTTCCGGCTCGCCGTCGTTGGCCGCCGGCATCGAGGTAATGGTCAGCAGCTGCCCACAGCGAGGCGAGTCTGGCGTCATCTCCCAGGCGCGGATCACCGGCACAAAGCGGTCGGTGAGCACGCGGGTCTCGGTGATGGAACCATCCTCCCGCTCGGTGAACTCGGTCTTGGCGACCTTATCCTTGTGGGTGTTGCCCTTGACCACCAGGCAGCGGCCGTTGGGCGCAGTGACCACGCCGGAGATCGCCCCGGCCGCCAGCGATAAGGCCAGATGCCAGGAGGAGAGCCGGCGCACCGGGGGACGCGGCGCCTGGCCGGTCTTCCCGAACACGCTGCCCGCCTCGGGCCAGAGCCCCTGCAGCCGCCCGACCTCATCGGCCAGCTGCTCGGCATCGAGCGACACGCGATAAAAGTGGCGCAGCTCGCCCTGAGCCGCCGGTACCACGTAGGGCTCGAAGGGCCACACCTCCGGGATCACCTCAGGTATGACCTCCTTGCTTCCCACGCGAAGCAGCTGGGCACGCATTGCCTTGGTCTCCTGACTGCGCTCCGCCTCACGGCGTCGCACCCGGCGACCCAGGATCACCACCTGCTGAAAGTCATCCACGGCGGCGCGGAAGACCCGCAGCTCGGTGAAGTGGTTGACCAGCCAGCCGGTCAGCTCCTTGTCCAGGGCGTAGTCGGGAACGATCAACACCAGCACACCCCCATACTGCAGGGTGCCAACGGTGCGCTGGTAGAACAGCTTCTCCAGGCGCCTGCGCCCCTTGCCCTGATAGCGCTCATAGCCGGCGTGGTCGGCCAGCAGGTCGCCGTAGGGCGGGTTGAGCCACAGGCAGCCGACGCTGCGCGGCGAGATCATCGTGTCCATCAGGTCGCCCTGCAGGCCTCTATCCACCAGGCCTTGCATCGAGGCGGCCCGCTCGGCGTGATACTCCACGCCATAGGCCTGAACGCGTTCGCGCCCCAGGTGGTGCGCAAGCTCGGCGATGGCGGCACCCTCTCCCGCACAGGGGTCGAGCACCCTCATCCGTCCGGCACTCGCCGGGCTGAGCGCCTGAAGCACCCGCTCAAGCGACGCCTCATCCGTGGGGAAGTAGCCATTCCTGGCGAAGTTGCGCGCAATGCGCTGAAACATCAGTGCCATGCGACACCTCCAGTCGGTTGGGTGTGGTAGGCGCGGCCAGAACGGCCGCACCAGGGTGGAGCGAGAGCTCAGGGCTCGGGGGTAAGCACGCCGGCGCGAATCATCCCGCTGAGGCGCAGGGCCAAGTCGTTCTCATCGAGGGAGATCTCCCAGGCCTGAATCGGCCCCTGTGAGAACGAGGCCGGCAGTACCGCCTGCTGGGCATGCAGCAGCGTCATCACCGGCCCCTGCCAGTGATCCAGCAGGGGCAGCGGGCAGAGCTCCCGCACGCGAGGCCATAGCTGGTCATCCACCGGGCAGGCGCCCTCCTCGTCGTCGAGCAGAGCAATGCTGTGCAGATTGGCGCGATCCGGCGTGATGCAGCACTGGTCGAAGAGCCACACGTGCACCAGGGTGCCGAAACGCGTCTGGCGCAGTCGGGCAGAGCGCCGGGAGTAGCGGTCCATGTCGCCAAAGACCATGGGGTGGCGAGTGTCGCCCCGGCAGAGATGCAGGGTATCCAGGCCGTTGTCTGCTGCTGGCAGCGTCAGCCTGGCCAGCAGCTCCTGCAGCGCCGTATCCCGCCCCCACAGGGAGAGAAACAGGCACTCACGCTGCCGGCCAAGGCAGAACGCGTCGGCGTACAGGTCCAGGCACTCATCGAGGGTGTAGAGCTCGGGCATGATGGCCTCCATCGGTTAGCAAAGAGCGATGGGGACATCCCGAGCCCAGGGCATCGAGATGCCCCGGTGGGGAGTGGCTGCCTCAGGCAGCGGCTTGCCAGGTCTGGGTCGGCGCCTGGAATCGGTAGCCCAATTCCTTCAGTCGACTCACCTGACGGCGGAACAGCGCCCGGTCCACGGTGGGATCGAGCTTGACGCTCTGCCCCAGGGGCCAGAGCAGGCCGAAGAGCTCGGCGTCGGGATTGGCTTCCTGGCTAGAGGCGTAGGCATCCGGGGCTTGGGGCCCTGGTGCCTCGCCGGCTTCACCCTGAGACGATGGCACAGGCGGAGCCATCAGCTCGCCCGGCCCAGGCGTGGATGGGACTGGTGGCTCGGAAGAAGGCGCAGGAGCAATCTCCTCCTCCAGCGGATCCATCTCCGCGGAGTCGAAGCGAGGCCCATGCTGGGTCACCAGCATGCCGTCCTCGGTCAGCAGCATCTCGCCGACCTTGGCGCGGACCTCCACCACCAGCCGGCCACCGGCGAAGTAGCTCGCCGGGCGGATCTCGAGCAGCAGAAACTCGCCCTCAAACACCCCTTCGCTGAACTGGTCCAGCTGAGGATCCTTGATGACGAACTCGCCGATCGAGGCCGCCAGCCGGCCCACGTTGAAGGGGCCGTTGCGCCCATGAATGGTGCGGACGGTTAGCCGTCCGGGGATCTTGATCATCACCAGACTCCTGTTCGACAGGATGCAAAAAGAGCGGACGGGGCCGGCAGCGCCGGCACCCGTCCAAGAAGTCACGGGCAAGCGCCCGAGGTGTCAGAGATAACCCCGCTCCGCGAAGGAGACCGAGTCCGAACCGCCCACCACGATGTGGTCGAGCACGCGAACTTCGATCAGACCCAGTGCCTCTTTAAGGCGCTGGGTGATGCGTCGGTCCGCATCGCTCGGATCGGGCTCCCCGCTGGGGTGGTTGTGGGTGAAGATC
>NZ_AXCA01000012.1:0-397 GCF_000475415.1 Halomonas sp. PBN3
TGGTCATGACACACACTTCAGCAGCTGCCTTCCCGGCAGAGTCTCGCTACTCCCCATCCAACGCGCCTCAGCTGTTCGTGCGCGACAGCGACGGCAACTACCTGGCGGCCCCCGATGACCGCGTCATCGATGCGGCGCGACAGGTGGTTGAGCGTTCCGTCTCAAAAGGCATGAAGCTCAACACGCCCAACCGGGTGCGTGAGTTCCTGTGGCTCAAGCTGGCTGGCTACGACCATGAGGTGTTTGGTGCCATCTTCCTGGACACCCAGCACCGCGTGATCGAGTTCAGCGAGCTATTCCACGGCACCCTTGATTCCGCCTCGGTCTATCCGCGGGAGGTGGTGAAGGCGGCGCTGCACCACAACGCCGGTGCGGTGATCTTCACCCACAACCACCC
>NZ_AXCA01000013.1:0-42839 GCF_000475415.1 Halomonas sp. PBN3
GGCCCGCCAGTGGCGGGCCCGATTGGAGTGGCGTGCCGGCAGGGAGCGTGCCCTATACCCAGCCGCCCAGCTCGTTGTCGATGATCGCGAGCAGCGCGGCGATATGGTCGTCGCGATCGTTGAGGCAAGGCACGTAGGTGAAGGTCTCCCCGCCCGCCTCCAGGAAGGCGTCGCGGATCTCCTCCTGAATCTCCTCCAGGGTCTCGACGCAGTCGGCGGAGAAGGCCGGCGATACCACCGCGATATGCTTCCTGCCCTGGCGGGCCAGCTCGGCCACATGCTCCACCGTCTGGGGCCCCACCCACTCCTCCGGCCCGAACTGCGACTGGAAGGCGGTCTGGATGGCGTCTCCCTCCCAGCCCAGCGCCTCGCGCAGCAGCCGCGTGGTCTTCTGGCACTGGCAGTGGTAGGGGTCGCCCTCCATCAGGAAGCGCTTGGGTACGCCGTGGTAGGAGGCCACCAGTACCTCGGGCGGCGTCTCGGCGGCGTCATACGCCTCGCGTACCGAGCTGGCCAGCGCCTCGACATAGCGGGGGTGCTCGAAGTAGGCGGGCACGGTACGTATCGCCGGCTGCCACTTGAGCTTCATCAGAGTGCGGAAGGCGTGGTCGTTGGCGGTGGCGGTGGTGGGCGAGGCGTACTGGGGATAGAGCGGGAAGAACAGGATCTTCTCGCAGCCTGCCGCCTGCAGGCGCCTGAGCACGCTGTCGGTGGAGGGGTTGCCGTAGCGCATGGCGAAGTCGACCATCACCCGCTCGCCGTAGCGCGCCTCGAGCCCCTCGGCCACCTTGCGGGTCTGCTCCCGGGTGATGGTCAGCAGTGGGCTCTCGTCCTTCTCGGTGTTCCAGATACCGCGATAGGCCTCGCCGGACTTGAAGGGCCGCCGCGCGAGGATGATCAGCTGCAGCAGCGGCTGCCACTTCCAGCTCGGGTAGTCCACCACCCGCTTGTCGGAGAGGAACTCACTGAGGTAGCGACGCATGGACCAGTAGTCGGTGGCGTCCGGGGTGCCCAGGTTGACCAGCACCACCCCGACCCGGGCGCGGGGGATGGCGGGATGGTCGGACGGGGCATGGGCCAGGCGGCCCTCACCAGGGCGGTCCATCTCGGGGCGAGCCGAATCCTGGGTCGGGGTGGTCATGGGCGGAGCTCCTTGGGTCGCTGCTCGGGCACTGCTTGAGGAGAGGCTAGTGTACCAGCCTCCTCGCCCCCGGCGGGGTGAAGTTGTACTATCAAGTGAATTTGTACAGCTCAGGATCAGCCCATCCCGCGGCCCGGGTGCTCGGCTATCGGCGCCTGGTGTGGCTGACTCGGTGTGGCTGACTCGGTGTGGCTGACTCGGTGTGGCTGAGCGGCCTGCCGGGTTCACAGGCGCGATGGACGCGGGATATCGATGGCCTGCCCGCCGCCGGGGGCGTCTAGGGCGCTGGCCGGTGGAGCGGCGGTGAGTCGTTCGCCGGGAAGCGGTCGACGGAAAGAGGTCAGGCCATAGCGCCGGAGCGATGCTCAGAAGACCAGCGGCATGCGTGAGGTCAGCGGGTCCTGGTAGTGAGTGGCGCGGCCGATCACCTCGTCGTGGGGCACCTGCTGGACCAGGTAGGCGCGGTGGATGCCGGCGCGCTTGAGCTCCACATAGACGTCGTCCAGGGCGCGGAACAGCACCGGCTTGCCGCGGCGGGTCAGCATGTGGCGCTGCCCCTCGATATCCTCCAGCTCCACCTGGTAGAAGCGGCTGCCGGCATGGCCGATGACGCGGATCTCGTAGTTGTCGTGATGGGCCACGAAGGCCTTGAGCTCGTGGAATTCCATGGATCCCTCCGGGGTATCTGGCAGGTGACATTCCCTGCAGCCTGAGGCCGCCCGATGACGCGGCGGTGACGGCTGCGTGTCGGGAATGTGACCCTCGCCACCCCGGGGAGTTCCTGGCGCTACTGGTAGTCGGAAGGGTCGATCGCCTTGCCCAGGGAGTTGCGGTCGACCCACTTGCCGGCCTTGGTCTCCTTGTAGCGGAACACCACGCGATCGCCCACCGCCACCGGCAGCTCGGCGTCCTCGGTCTGGTAGCTGTAGGTCTCACCCTCCACCACCAGCTGGTAGCGGTAGAGGTCGGGCATGCCCAGCCACTCCTTGAACGGGCCCTCGCGCTCCACCGACTGGAGCTCGCCGCGCGCCTCCAGCTTGGGGGTGCGGCGTCGATTGCCGCGCCGAAATCCACCTGCCATGCTGCCTCCTTCCTGTCCGGGTTCGAGGGGTGGGGATTATACGGCCCTGCCCCGCAGGCTCAAGCCGCGCCTACTCGCCGAAGGTGTCGCCGTAGCTGTCCGGCGCCAGGTCCTCGAAGCGGGTGTACTTGCCGATGAAGGCCATGTGCACGGTGCCGATAGGGCCGTTACGCTGCTTGCCGATGATCACCTCGGCGAGCCCTTGGTTGTCGGGGTTATCCGGATTGTAGACCTCGTCGCGATAGACGAAGGCGATGATGTCGGCATCCTGCTCGATGGCGCCCGACTCGCGCAGGTCCGACATCACCGGGCGCTTGTTGGGGCGCTGCTCCAGCGAGCGGTTGAGCTGGGAGAGCGCCACCACCGGGCAGCCGAACTCCTTGGCCAGCCCCTTGAGCGAGCGCGAGATCTCGGAGATCTCGCCGGTGCGGTTCTCGGAGAAGCCGGGGATCTGCATCAGCTGCAGGTAGTCGATCATGATCAGCGCCAGGTTGCCGTGCTCGCGCACCACCCGGCGGATCCGCGAGCGCATCTCGTTGGGCGAGAGCGCGGCGGTGTCGTCGATGAACAGCTGCTTGTCCTTGAGCAGGTTGACCGCCGAGGTCAGGCGCGGCCAGTCCTCGTCCTCCAGCTGGCCGGTACGCACCCGGGTCTGGTCGATGCGCCCCAGCGAGGAGAGCATGCGCAGCATCAGCGACTCGGCGGGCATCTCCATGGAGAACACCATCACCGGCTTGTCGCTGGCGATCACCGCGTGCTCGACCAGATTCATGGCGAAGGTGGTCTTGCCCATCGAGGGCCGCCCCGCGATGATCACCAGGTCCGAGGGCTGCAGCCCCGAGGTCATCTCGTCGAGGTCGCGAAAGCCGGTGGAGAGGCCGGTCATCTCCCCCTGCATGTTGAACAGCTCGTCGATGCGGTCCACCGCCTTGGCGAGCAGCTCGCTCATGCCCACCGGGCCGCCTGACTTGGGGCGCTCCTCGCTGATCTGGAACACCAGTCGCTCGGCCTCGTCCACCAGCTCATCGGCGGGGCGCCCCTGGGGGCTGAAGGCGCCATCGGCGATCTGGCTGGCGGCACGGATCAGCTTGCGCAGGGTGGCACGCTCGCGAACGATGTCGGCGTAGGCACGGATGTTGCTGGCCGAGGGGGTGTTGCGGGCCAGTTCGGCGAGATAGGCGAGCCCGCCCACGGTATCCAGCTGGTCGCGCCCCTCCAGCGCCTCGGAGAGGGTCACCACGTCCAGCGGCCTGGCACCCTCGGCGAGCTCCGCCATGACGTTGAAGATCAGGCGGTGCTCGTAGCGGTAGAAGTCGTCGGCCACCAGGCGGTCGGCGACGTTGTCCCACGCCTGGTTGTCGAGCATCAGCCCGCCCAGCACCGACTGCTCCGCCTCCAGCGAATGGGGCGGCACCTTGAGGGCGGCGGTTTCCTGGTCGTGCTCGAGGATCTCGGACATGCGCTGAATCACCCTGGGCGTTGCGGGGAGGCCATTCTACCCCAGTCGGCCCCATCGCCCCATGACTCTTCCCCCAACATGACGAGGGGCGCGGGGATCTCTCCCCGCGCCCCTCGTCAGGCGCTGCGGACGCGGCTTACTCGGCCACGACCACCACGCGCACGGTGGCGTCGACTTCCGCATGCAGGTGCAGCTGGATGTCGTACTCACCGGTGGCACGCAGCGGACCTTCGGGCATGCGCACCTCGCTCTTGGCCACCTCGATGCCGGCCGAGGAGATGGCCTCGGCCAGGTCGCGGGGACCGATGGAGCCGAACAGCTTGCCCTCGTCGCCGGCCTTGGCGACCAGGGAGAGCTCGATCTCGTTCAGCTGGGCGGCACGCGCCTCGGCCTCGGCCTTGCGCTCGGCGGCCTGGGCCTCGAGCTCGGCACGCTGGGCCTCGAAGGCCTCGATGTTGTCCTTGGTGGCCGGCACGGCGAGGCCGTAGGGCACCAGGTAGTTGCGGCCGTAGCCGGGCTTGACGGTGACCTGGTCACCCAGGCCGCCCAGCTTGCCAATCTTGTCGAGCAGAATGACTTCCATCTCGTAAACCTCTTGTCAGTCGCGGCTGGCCAGACGCCCGCGGATATCCGCGAAGACGTCGATGAAGGCCAGCAGCAGCACGATCAGAATCATGGGCCAGGTGGTGATCAGCAGCAGGTAGAAGGCGACCAGCCACAGCCCGTTCATCCCTTTCAGTCCGATAAAACCATGCACCAGCGCGATGCCGGCGACCAGCAGCGGCACCCACAGCAGCATGCCGAGCCCGGGCAGCCCCAGCACGCCGCCGACCACCCCGAGCACCACCAGCACGGCGAGCTCACGCGGCGAGAGGCGCAGGGCGTGGAACTCCTCGCGGAAGCCCCCGGGGTTGTAGAGCCCCGCCTGCCAGCTGCGCGCCAGGGCCAGGCAGGCCACGGCGGCGATCAGCACCATCAGGCCGGTGACCCCACCGATCAGCAGCGCCGCCAGCTGCTCGGTGTCGAGCCCCTGGCGGGTCAGCTCGGCAAGCAGGCGCGCCACCTCGGGGGAGGCCTGGCGCAGCTCGGCGAGCATCTCGCCGGTCCCCTGGGGCGGCAGGAAGACGCCCAGCTGGATCATCACCGCCCCGGCCAGGGCGCCGGCGATCAACGCCTCGCTCCAGCGCAGGCGGGCGCGCAGCACCACCGCCATCAGGGTGACCAGCAGCACGCTGGCCAGCGGGATGACATCCCCCTGCATCCACCACCAGCCCGAGGGCACGGCGGCGGCCAGGATCACCGGCAGCGCCGGGGAGAGCCCGCGGCGCAGGGTGACCAGGGCCGCGATGGCGGCCCCCAGCCAGAACAGCCAGGGGATCAGGGTGGCGACCACGGCCCCGCCGACGGCGTGGGGCGTGCCGCGCATCACCCAGCGGGCGATCGTCAGCATCGTGCCTGGCGCTTACTGGTGGCTATCGGTGTAGGGCAGCAGCGCCAGGTAGCGGGCGCGCTTGACGGCGGTCGCCAGCTGACGCTGGTAGCGGGCCTTGGTACCGGTGATGCGGCTGGGAACGATCTTGCCGGTCTCGGTGATGTAGGCCTTGAGGGTGTCCAGATCCTTGTAGTCGATCTGCTTCACGCCCTCGGCGGTGAAACGGCAGAACTTGCGGCGACGGAAAAAGCGTGCCATGTGAAGACTCCTTCAGACGTGCGATGGGGTGGGATCAGGCGGACTCGGCGCGGGGCTTCTCGTCGCGACGCGCGCGCTTCTCTTCCACCGGCTTCATCATCGGCGAGGCCTCGGTGACGGCTTCCTTGCAGCGCACCACCAGGCTGCGAATGATGGCGTCGTTGAAGCGGAAGATGTTCTCGATCTCGTCGAGGGTCTCGCCGCTGCACTCGACGTTCATCAGCACGTAGTGAGCCTTGTGGATCTTGTTGATCGGGTAGGCCAGGTGACGACGGCCCCAATCCTCGAGGCGATGCACGGTGCCGCCGTTCTCGGTGACGAGGCCGGTGTAGCGCTCGACCATGGCGGGAACCTGCTCGCTCTGGTCCGGGTGGACCATGAACACGATCTCGTAGTGACGCATGGGATCTCCTTGCGGTTTGGCAGCTTCCACGGGAGGACTCGGCGCTCCGGGGAAGCAAGGAGGTGATAGAAGAAACACGAACGCCCGCTCGATGGACGAACGGGCGCAAGCATTCTAAAGAGTGTGGACCTGGTGCGCAAGCGCATCAGCCGCGGCGCCAGGGCTATCGCAGTTACCGAACCAAGGGGCGCTGGGGATAAGCCGAAGAGGAGGTCCGAGGACCAGGGACGGCCGAGGTAGCGTACAGGGAGGTATTTACAGCGCCTCCTCGTAGGCTTATCGTCAGATCAGCCCCGAGCTATCGAGCAGCCAGGCTATCTGCGATAGCCCTGGCCGCGGCGCTGGCGCACGGCCTCGAACAGGCAGATGCCGGTGGCCACCGAGACGTTGAGGCTCGACACGCTGCCCACCATGGGCAGCTTGACCAGCTGGTCGCAGGCCTCGCGGGTCAGGCGCCGAAGCCCCTTGCCCTCGGCCCCCATCACCAGCGCCGTGGGCCCCGCCAGGTCGGCCTCGAAGACCAGCGCCTCGGCCTCGCCGGCGGTACCGGTGACCCAGACGCCCAGCGCCTTGAGCCTGGCCAGGGCACGGGCCAGGTTGGTGACCTGGTAGACCGGCACGCTCTCGGCGGCGCCGCAGGCCACCTTGCGCACCGTGGCGTTGAGTGGGGCGGCCTTGTCCTTGGGCACGATCACCCCGTCCACCCCGGCGGCATCGGCGCTGCGCAGGCAGGCGCCGAAGTTGTGCACGTCGGTGACGCCGTCCAGCACCAGCAGCAGCGGTGGCGCCTCACCGGGCCAGGCCTCCAGCCGGAACCACAGCTCGCTCTCGGCGGCGAAGGCGAGCGGCGCGGCGAAGGCGACGATGCCCTGGTGGGCGGCGCCCTGGGCCAGGCGGTCGAGCTCGTCGCGGGGGCGACGCTGCACCCGGGCGCCGCCGGCGCGGGCAGCCTCCACCAGCTCGGCCAGCCGCTCGCTGGCACTGCCCTCCTGGACCCACAGCTCGCGGGGCGTCTCGCCACGCTCGATCAGGGCACGCACGGCGTGCACGCCGAACACGCTCTCCAGCCCACCGGGGACGGCCGGCTTGCCCGTGGGCGGCCGGCGGCTTCGCTTCTGCTTCATGTCGCTCGCTTTCGTCAAACATCCCGGGCGGGCCGGACGGCCCGCCACCGCGGCTCAGCGCCGGCTGCGGCGCCGACGGTTGCCGCTGCGCTTGCGGCCATCGCCCTTGTCGGCCTTGTCACCCTGGGCGGCGGTGTCGCCTCGGGATGCCTCGGCCTTGGGCGGCTTGCCGCCGGCGCGGGCGCGCCCCTTATCGGGGGCGGCGTCCACCGCCCGGCGGCGGCGCGGCGAGCGCTTGGGACGGGGCTTGTCGTCGGCCAGGGCGAAGTCGATCTTGCGCTCGTCCAGGTCGACCCGGGCCACCTGCACGGTGACGCCATCCCCCAGGCGGTAGCTCATCCCCGAGCGTTCGCCCTTGAGGCGATGCTTCTCCGGCTCGTAGTGGTAGTAGTCGGAGGGCAGCGAGGTGACGTGCACCAGCCCCTCCACGTACACCTCGTCGAGCTGCACGAAGATGCCGAACTGGGTCACCGAGGAGATGGTGCCGTCGTAGACCTCGCCAAGCTTGTCGGACATGAACTCGCACTTGAGCCAGTCCTCGACGTCGCGGGTGGCGTCATCGGCGCGCCGCTCGGTCATCGAGCAGTGCTCGCCGAGCTCGAGCATCTGCTCGAAGGTGTAGGGCGCCCAGCGGCTGGGCGGCTCCACCGGGGCCCCGTCGGCGCGCAGCACGGTGTTGGTCTGGCGCGGGCCACGGATCACCGAGCGGATGGCGCGGTGCACGATCAGGTCGGGGTAGCGGCGGATCGGCGAGGTGAAGTGGGCATAGGCCGGATAGGCCAGGCCGAAGTGACCGTCGTTCTGGGGCGAGTAGACCGCACGGCTCATGGAGCGCAGCATCACCGTCTGGATGACGTCGGCGTCGGGGCGGTCGCGGATGACCTCGGCCAGCTCCTGGTAGTCCTGGGGGCTGGGGTCGTCGCCGCCGCCCAGGGAGAGCCCCAGCTCGGCGAGGAAGAGGCGCAGCTTGTCGAGGCGCTCCGGCGAGGGCTTCTCGTGGATACGGTAGAGCGCCGGCAGGTCATGCTTGTCGAGGAAGCGCGCGGTGGCCACGTTGGCCGCCAGCATGCACTCCTCGATCAGCTTGTGAGCATCGTTGCGGCTGCGCGGCACGATCTTCTCGATCTTGCGCTCGTCGTTGAAGACGATGGCGGTCTCGGTGGTCTCGAAGTCGATGGCCCCACGGGCCTCCCTCGCCTCGCGCAGCACCCGGTAGAGGGCGTGCAGGTTCTTGAGCGAGGGCACCAGCTCCCGGTACTCCTCGCGCAGCGCATCCCCGGCGGCATCGTCCTCGTCGAGGATCGCCGCCACCTTGTTGTAGGTGAGGCGCGCATGGGACTGGAACACCGCTTCATAGAAGCGGTAGCGACTGATGGTGCCGCTCTGGGAGATGTTCATCTCGCAGACCAGCGCCAGGCGGTCCACCGCCGGGTTGAGCGAGCAGAGCCCGTTGGAGAGCAGCTCCGGCAGCATCGGCACCACCTGCCCCGGGAAGTAGACCGAGTTGCCGCGGCGGACCGCCTCCTGGTCGAGGGGCGTGCCGGGGCGCACGTAGTGGGAGACATCGGCGATCGCCACCAGCAGCTTCCAGCTGCCCGACTTGGTCTTCCAGGCGCACACGGCGTCGTCGAAGTCCTTGGCGCTCTCGTCGTCGATGGTGACCAGCGGCAGGTGGCGCAGGTCGATGCGGTTGGCCTTGTCGGCCTCGGCCACCTCGGCGGACATCTCGCCGATCTGGTCATGCACCTCGGGCGGGAATTCGGCAGGGATCTCGTAGCTGCGGATGGCGATGTCGATCTCCATCCCCGGGTCCATGCGCTCGCCGAGCACCTCGATCACCTCGCCCACCGGCTGCACCCGGGTCTCGGGCTGCTTGACGATGCGCGCCGAGATCACCTGGCCATCCTTCGCCCCGCCGCAGGCGCTGTGGGGGATGATGACCTCCTGGGTGATGCGGGGGTTCTCCGGGATCAGGACCCCGAACTCGGGGGTGTTCTCGCGGTAGACGCCGACGATGGTCTGGGTGTTGCGCGACAGCACCTCGACGATGGTGGCCTCGTCGCGGCCGCGGCGGTCGCGGCCGCTGATGCGCGCCAGCACGTGGTCGCCATGGAAGACCCGGCGCATCTGCCGGGGCGGCAGCACCAGGTCGGGCTTCTTGCCGTCGTCGCGCAGCAGGAAGCCGAAACCGTCGCGGTGGCCGAGCACCTTGCCCTTGATCAGGTCGAGCTTGTCGATCAGCGCGTAGGCGCCGGCGCGGTTGCGCAGCACCTGGCCGTCACGCTCCATGGCCGCCAGGCGACGGCGCACCGCCTCCTGCAGCTCCTCGTCGTCGAGGCCGAGCAGGCGGCTCATGCTCTCGTGGGTGATCGGCTTTCCGACCTCCTCCAGGCGGGCGAGCAGGTACTCGCGGCTGGGGGCGGGCTTGTCGTACTTGTGGGCTTCGCGTTCCGCGTGCGGATCGTCGCTGAGCGTCCAGTGGGTCATGCGCAGAGCATCCTTGGCAGGGTCGCGGACGACATGGGGAGGGGGGCGCTCGGGCGCCGCGGGAACAGGGTGTCGCTTGGGGATTCGTTGGTCATGGCGCCAGTATAGCGCCGCGGGCGCGGCCACCCAACCATGGCGGCCGCCCGCGCGGGACAAAAAGTTGCTCGCGACCCGCCCACCCCTCTTGCAAAGCGCCAAGAATCGAGTACCATACGCGTCGCCTGCCCAGATGGCGGAATTGGTAGACGCGCTAGCTTCAGGTGCTAGTGTCCTTACGGACGTGGAGGTTCAAGTCCTCTTCTGGGCACCATCGCTCTTTCACAGCTCGACTCGCTCGTGTTTCGCCCAGGTGGCGGAATTGGTAGACGCGCTAGCTTCAGGTGCTAGTGTCCTTACGGACGTGGAGGTTCAAGTCCTCTCCTGGGCACCATCTCCTTCGGGAGACCGCGAACACGACGAGATGCATGATGCGCCCAGGTGGCGGAATTGGTAGACGCGCTAGCTTCAGGTGCTAGTGTCCTTACGGACGTGGAGGTTCAAGTCCTCTCCTGGGCACCACTCTTCGCGTCATGCAGGCTGAGAACAGACGATACCGACAGGAAACCGCGACCGTGATCGCGGTTTTTTTTTGTGCCTGCTCGATACGGGCTACTCGAAACGCCCGGGACGGTTCGCGACCTCCTCCAGGGCCCAGCCGCGGGGGCTCACCCCTCCCTCCAGCGCCTCGGCGGCGGCCTCGGGCAGGCGCGGGAAGAAGTCGAGTCCGGTGCGCGCCTCGATCGCATCGATGCTGACCAGGAAGTCGTCCAGCGGCTCGTCGCCCCGTACCCCCTGGGGCATCAGGAAGGCCAGGGCCATGGGGCGCTCCCCCGGCACCACCAGGATCTTGTAGAAGGCCTCCGGCACCTCCACCAAGCCCACCCGATTGAAGACGTTGTCGAGGAAGCGCTCGGGAAACACCGGCCCGGTGATCACCTGCAGCTCGCCGAGGCGCGGCGCGAAGTGATCCATCACCGCCTCCTCCAGGCGCTGCCACAGCCGCCGGTTGAGGTCGGGTCGCTGGGGACTCATGTTGCTCATGTAGAAGGTGTCACGCTGGGCCTCGCGCCCATGCACCGCGGCGATGGCGTAGTTGGGCGCCAGGTGGCCGCGGTCGAAGCCGCTACCGGCGTAGTGGTCGGTGCCGATGGGCCACAGGGTGCGCCAGTCCGCGCGGAAGTCGGGGCGTGCCCCGATGCGGCCGTCGCCCACCGGCGCGACGCGATAACCGACCCACAGCGCATTGACCCGCACATCAGACCAGCCGAGCAGGAAGCCGTCGTTGCGCAGCACCCGGTGGAAGCTGAGCGGCGAGGGCTCCTGCCACTCGGGCACGCCCATCCACACCAGAGTGTCGCGCAGCTCGCGCTCCTGGAGATGCCAGAGGCCCGCGGCCACCGCCACGAACAGCAGGGAAACGGCGAGGCGGCGCAGCGGGTGACCGCGGCGCCGGCGAGGGGAACGACGACTCATCCTTGACCGGCTTCCTGGGAATGATGGGCTGAGTGGCAGCGGGCGGGCTACCAGCCCAGCGAGAACATGGTCTCGAGATCGTGGCGGGAGTGCACCTGCATGGCGTTGAGGGTCTCGGTGTCGCGGATGCCCTCCACGGCGTTGAGGCGGCCGGTGACCAGCTCGGCGAGGCTCTCGAAGTCGCGGGTGCGCGCGATGGCCACCAGGTCGTAGCGGCCACAGGTGGAGTAGACCTCGCTGATCCCCTCCACGTCGGCCAGGCGCTCGGCCACCGCCTTCACCTGCCCCTTCTCGGCGTTGATCAGGATCACGGCATTCTGCATCGGGCTCTCTCCGGCATTCGCCCCGAGGGGCGCGTGGGCGGCGGGCGGCGACGGCCGCCCGGTGGTGGCAGGAGTATAACAGCGCCGGCGGGAGGGAAGAATCTCCCCGGGCCGCCCGCCGCGACGAGGTGTCGCAGGCAGGGAGTCGCGCCACCCGACGGGCTCGACTAGCATTGGGAAGAGCTCCGCCGGCCCCCGGCTGTCGGAACCTCGAGAGGTGGCCCACCACCCCCTGACGGGCAAGCGCCCGACCGTGACCGGAAACGCAACGAGAAGGAGATCCCATGGCCAACCATAGCCGCCGCGACTTCATGCGCCACAGCCTGATGGGCATCGCCGCCCTGCCGCTGGGCGCCGGTATCCTCTCCAGCAAGGCGTTCGCCCAGGACCTGCCGCCGCTGGACCCCTCCGCGGAGCAGGCCCAGGCGCTGAACTACGTGGAGAACGCCGCCGATGCCGCCGACCACCCCGCCTATGCGGAGGGCGAGCGCTGCGACAACTGCATGTTCTTCCAGGCCGACACCAACGGCTGCCAGCTCTTCCCGCAGAACAGCGTGGCACCGGGCGGCTGGTGCCAGTCCTGGACCGCCAAGAGCTGAGGCCGGGGCGACTCTGGTCGCCCACCGCCGCCTAAGGAGGACCCGCGCCACGGCGCGGGTCCTGTCGTTTGACGGGAAGGAAAACGGGCAGCGGCCAACGACGGAGAGAGGCGCGCCGTTCAGGCGCGCTCGGCTTCCTCGTCGGGCAGCGGCCACTGGTAGCGTCGCACCACATGGTCGTCATGCACCGACTCCAGGCACACGGGGAAGCCCCACAACTGGTGCAGGTGGCGGATCACCGGGTAGACGCTGCGCGCCAGGGGGCGACGGTCGTCCTGGACGTGGCGCAGGGTCAGCGAGCGGTCGCCACGGATGTCCGCCGAGTAGACCTGGATGTTGGGCTCGCGCACCGACAGCGCGTACTGGGCAGCCAGCGCCTCGCGGATGCGCCGGTAGCCGCGCTCGTCGTGGATCGCCGCCACCTCCAGCATCTCCTCCTGGTCATCGTCCACCAGCATGAACAGCTTGAGGTCGCGGATCACCTTGGGCGAGAGGAACTGCTGGATGAAGGACTCGTCCTTGAAATTGCGCATGGCGAACTCCAGGGTCTCGCGCCAGTCGCCGCCGGCGGTATCGGGGAACCAGCGGCGGTCCTCCTCGGTGGGCGCCTCGCACATGCGCCGGAGGTCGGTGAAGATGGCGAAGCCCAGCGCATAGGGGTTGATGCCGTTGAACCAGGGACTGTCGAAGGCGGGCTGCTGGACCACCGCGGTGTGGGACTGCAGGAACTCCAGCATCAATCCCTCGTCCACCGCGCCATCATCAAAGAGGCGGTTCATCAGGGTGTAGTGCCAGAAGGTGGCCCAGCCCTCGTTCATCACCTGGGTCTGGCGCTGGGGATAGAAGTACTGCGCCAGCTTGCGCACGATGCGCACCACCTCGCGCTGCCACGGCGCCAGCAGCGGGGCGTTCTTCTCGATGAAGTAGAGCAGGTTCTCCTGGGGCTCCGGCGGATAGCGGCCGCCGGCGTGCAGGCCCAACGGGTCCTCCGCGTCCTGCTCGCCGCCCAGCGCCTCCGGCGAGGGGCGCCCGGGGATGGTGCGCCACAGCATGTTGACCTGGGCCTGGAGGTGCTCCTCCCGCTCCTTCTGGCGGCGCGCCTCCTCGGCGGCGGAGATCGGCGAGGGGCGCTTGTAGCGGTCGACCCCGTAGTTCTGCAGGGCGTGGCAGGCATCGAGCAGCTGCTCCACCGCGGCGACGCCGTGGCGCTCCTCGCACTCGGCGATGTACTTCCGCGCGAACACCAGGTAGTCGATGATCGAACTGGCGTCGGTCCAGGTGCGGAACAGGTAGTTGCCCTTGAAGAAGGAGTTGTGGCCGTAGCAGGCGTGGGCCATCACCAGCACCTGCATCATCAGGGTGTTCTCCTCCATCAGGTAGGCGATGCAGGGATCGGAGTTGATGACGAGCTCGTAGGCCAGTCCCATCTGGCCACGGCGATAGGCCTGCTCCACGGCCAGGAACTGCTTGCCGAAGGACCAGTGGTGGTAGCCCACCGGCATGCCCACGCTGGCGTAGGCGTCCATCATCTGCTCGGAGGTGATCACCTCGATCTGGTTGGGGTAGGTGTCGAGGCGATACTCGTCCGCCAGCCGCGCGATCTCGCGCTCGAACTCGGCGAGCACCTCGAAGTTCCAGTCGGAGCCCGTGGCGATGGGCTTGCGTCGGGTCATGGGACCTCCTCGGCCTGGTGCCGGCACTCAGCCGCCGGCCATGCGGCGCTTGAACAGCTCGCGGAACACGGGATAGATGTCGCCGGCCTCGACGATCTGACGCATGGCGAAGCGCGCCGGGAACTCCGCGGCCACCGTCTCGTACTCCTCCCACAGCGCCTGGTGGGCATGGGGGGTGATCTCCACGTAGGTGAAGTACTGCAGGCGCGGCATCAGCCGCTTGACCAGCAGGTCGCGGCAGGCCACCGAGTCGTCGTCCCAGTTGTCGCCGTCCGAGGCCTGGGCCACGTAGAGGTTCCACTGCCCCGGGGGGTAGCGCGCCTCGATGATCTCGTCGACCAGGGTGAGGGCGCTGGAGACGATGGTGCCGCCGGTCTCCCGGGAGTAGAAGAACTCCTCCTCGTCCACCTCGCGGGCGGCGGTGTGGTGACGCACGAAGACCAGCTCGACCTTCTCGTAGTTGCGCTCCAGGAAGAGGTAGAGCAGCAGGAAGAAGCGCTTGGCGATGTCCTTGTGGGCCTGGGTCATGGAGCCGGAGACGTCCATCACGCAGAACATCACCGCCTTGCTGGAGGGCTGGGGCTGGTTGACCAGGTGGTTGTAGCGCAGGTCGTAGGTGTCGATGAAGGGCACCGCCTCCAGGCGCTTCTCCAGACGCTCCACCTCGGCCTTGAGCTCGGCGATGCGCGCCGGGTTGCGCAGCACCGGGTCCTTGCGCTCCTCGGCCTCCAGCGCCTCGCGGGCCTCGCGCAGGGCGCGGCGGATCGGGGCGCGCATGGCGATGCGCCGGGCGTGGGCCTCGCGCATGGAGCGCACGATGTTGATCCGCGCCGGCACCCCCTCCCGGGAGACCCCGGCACGCACCGGACGCACCTCGTCGAGGTCCACCAGGTTCTTGCGCTCCAGGTGGGGCAGCTCCAGGCCGTCGAAGACGAAGTCGAGGAACTCCTCCCGGGAGAGGGTGAAGGCGAACTCATCGACCCCCTCGCCCTGGTTGGAGGCGCTCCCCTCCCCCGCGCCGTCGCCGCCACCCCCGCCGCCGCCGGGGCGGCGCAGGCGATCCCCCTCGACGAACTCCTTGTTGCCGGGGGCAACGATGCGCCGCCTGCCGCCGGTACCGTGCTGGAAGACCGGCTCGGAGATGTCGCGGGCGGGGATCGAGACCTTCTCGCCACGCTCCATGTCGGTGATGGAGCGACGGTTGACCGCCTCCTCCACCGAACGCTTGATATGGGTGCGGTAGCGGTCGAGGAAGCGCTGGCGGTTGACCGCGCTCTTGTGCTTGGCGTTGGCCCGTCGATCGATAAAGTAGCTCATGCTCTCACCCTCGGCGCCGGTGTGTCTCGGCTGTTGCAGTGGCCTGCGGCGTTTCGGCGACAGGGGGAGACGGACACGCGGTGCCTCCCCTCCTTGGGCACTCGCTGTTTCATCCCTGGAAAGGATGCCCTTCTCCCCCTGTCCCCGTGCCGAGCGCAGCCGGCTACTGGGACTTGCGCACCCGCAGGTACCACTCGGAGAGCAGGCGCACCTGTTTCTCGGTGTAGCCGCGCTCCTTCATGCGCGCCACGAAGTCCTCGTGCTTCTTCTGGTCGGCGCTGGAGGCCTTGGCGTTGAAGGAGATCACCGGCAGCAGCTCCTCGGTGTTGGCGAACATCTTGTGCTCGATCACCCCGCGCAGCTTCTCGTAGGACTGCCAGCTGGGGTTCATGCCGTTGTTCTGGGCACGCGCCCGCAGCACGAAGTTGACCACCTCGTGGCGGAAGTCCTTGGGATTGGAGATGCCCGCCGGCTTCTCGATCTTCTCCAGCTCCTCGTTCAGGGCCTGGCGGTCGAGGAACTCGCCGGTCTCGGGGTCGCGGTACTCCTGGTCCTGGATCCAGAAGTCGGCGTAGGTGACGTAGCGGTCGAAGATGTTCTGGCCGTACTCGGAGTAGGACTCCAGGTAGGCGGTCTGGATCTCCTTGCCGATGAAGTCGACATAGCGCGGCGCCAGGTACTCCTTGATGAAGCGCAGGTAGCGCTCGAAGGTCTCCCGGGGCAGCTGTTCCTGCTCCAGGCGCTGCTCCAGCACGTAAAGCAGGTGCACCGGGTTGGCGGCCACCTCGTGGCTGTCGAAGTTGAACACCTTGGAGAGGATCTTGAAGGCGAAGCGGGTGGAGAGGCCGTCCATGCCCTCGTCGACCCCGGCGGCGTCGCGGTACTCTTGGATCGACTTGGCCTTGGGGTCGGTGTCCTTGAGGTTCTCGCCGTCGTAGACCCGCATCTTCGAATAGATGCTGGAGTTCTCCGGCTCCTTGAGCCGCGAGAGCACCGAGAACTGGGCAAGCATGCGCAGGGTATCCGGGGCGCAGGGCGCCTCGGCCAGCGACGAGTGCTCGAGCAGCTTCTCGTAGATCTTCACCTCCTCGGAGACGCGCAGGCAGTAGGGCACCTTGACGATGTAGACGCGGTCGAGGAAGGCCTCGTTGTTGCGGTTGTTACGGAAGGTCTGCCACTCGCTCTCGTTGGAGTGGGCCAGCACGACGCCCTCGAAGGGAATCGCCCCCATGCCCTCGGTGGGGTTGTAGTTGCCCTCCTGGGTGGCGGTCAGCAGCGGATGCAGCACCTTGATGGGCGCCTTAAACATCTCCACGAACTCCATCAGCCCCTGGTTGGCCTTGCACAGGCCACCAGAGAAGCTGTAGGCGTCGGGGTCGTCCTGGGAGTGCAGCTCGAGCTGGCGGATGTCCACCTTGCCCACCAGCGAGGAGATGTCCTGGTTGTTCTCGTCACCGGGCTCGGTCTTGGAGATGGCGACCTGGTTGAGCCGCGAGGGGTAGAGGCGCACCACCCGGAACTGGCTGATGTCGCCGCCATACTCCTTGAGGCGCTTGGCCGCCCAGGGGGACATCACGCTCTTCAGGTAGCGCCGCGGGATGCCGTACTCCTTCTCCAGCAGCTCGCCGTCCTCCTCCGGCGAGAACAGCCCCAGCGGCGACTCGAACACCGGGGAGTCCTTGATGGCGTAGAAGGGCACGCGCTCCATCAGCAGCTTGAGCCGCTCGGCCAGCGACGACTTGCCGCCGCCCACCGGCCCCAGCAGGTAGAGGATCTGCTTGCGCTCCTCGAGGCCCTGGGCGGCGTGACGGAAGTAGGCGACGATCTGCTCGATCGCCTCCTCCATGCCGTAGAACTCCGAGAAGGCCGGGTAGCGGCGGATCACCTTGTTGGAGAAGATGCGCGACAGCCGCGGATCCTTGGCCGTGTCGATGACCTCCGGCTCGCCGATCGCCTGGAGCATGCGCTCGGCGGCCGAGGCGTAGGCCATCGGCTCGTCGCGACACAGCTCCAGGTACTCCGGCAGGCTCATCTCCTCCTGCTGGGTGCGGGCGAAACGGTTCTGCACATGGTCGAAGATGCTCATCGATGCCTCCTTAAGCCCGATGGCTCGGCGCCGGGGCGGGGCGCGCGAGGACAGGGTCACCCTCAGCGTAGCCAGGCGCCGCTCCCGGGAGCGGACCATCCGTCAACGTTCGGGCCTATCCTCTGAGAGCCTGTGCCGTGGCAGGGGTTCGCTGAATCCTGTGCCGATCCATTCAACGCAGCGGGCCCGCCACCCCTCGATGGCGGGCCCGCGGGGCCAGGGCGTGGCGAGGAAGGGCGCGCTCAGAGGGCGGCGGCCACCCGCGTGCCCTGATCGATGGCGCGCTTGGCATCGAGCTCGGCGGGCTCGTCCGCGCCGCCGATCCGATGCACCTCGACCCCGGCGGCGCGCAGCGGCGCCTCGAGCTCACGCACCGGCTCCTGGCCGGCGCAGACCACCACGCTATCGACCTCGAGCAGGCGCGGCTCGCCCTGGTGGCGGATATGCAGGCCCGCCGCGTCGATGCGCAGGTACTCGCAGCCGGCCAGGGTCTCGACACCGCGCTGGCGCAGCGAGGCGCGATGCACCCAGCCGGTGGTCTTGCCGAGCCCCTTGCCCGGCTTGCTGGCCTTGCGCTGCAGCAGGAAGACCCGGCGCGGCACCTCCGGGGGACGGGGGGCGGCCAGCCCACCCGGAGTGGCGACCGAGAGGTCGACCCCCCACTCCGCGCACCAGGCGTCGCGGTCCAGCGCCGGTCGGTCAGCGTGGGTCAGAAGCTCCGCCACGTCGAAGCCGATGCCGCCGGCGCCGATGATCGCCACCCGCGGGCCAACCCGCTCCGGATGGCGGATCGCCGTGGGGTAGTCGAGCACCTCGGGGCGCTCGCTGCCGGGCAGCGTGAGGCGCCGCGGACGCACGCCGCTGGCCAGCACCACGGCGTCGAAGCCGGCCAGGGTCGCCGCCTCGGCCTCGCGGCCGAGGTGCACCGTCACGCCGTGGCGGTCGAGCATCACCCGGAAGTAGCGCAGGGTCTCGGCGAACTCCTCCTTGCCGGGGATCTGGCGGGCCAGGTGGAACTGTCCGCCCAGTTCGGCGCCACGCTCGAAGAGGGTCACCGCATGGCCGCGGCGGGCCGCGGTCAGCGCCGCGGCGAGCCCCGCCGGCCCGCCGCCCACCACGGCGATGCGCCGGGGCTCGGCGGCGGGGACGATCGCAAGCTCGCTCTCGTGGCCGGCGCGCGGATTGACCAGGCAGGAGGTGATGCGGCCGGCGAAGGTGTGGTCGAGGCAGGCCTGGTTGCAGGCGATGCAGGTGTTGATCTCCTCGCTGCGCCCGGCGGCGGCCTTGCTTACCCAGGCCGGGTCGGCCAGGAAGGGGCGTGCCATGGAGACCATGTCGGCATGCCCCTCGGCCAGCACGCGCTCGGCGACCTCCGGCATGTTGATGCGGTTGGTAGCGATCAGAGGCAGCGCCACCTCGCCGCGCAGGCGCCGGGTCACCTCGGTGAAGGCCGCCCGCGGCACGCTGGTGACGATGGTGGGAATGCGCGCCTCGTGCCAGCCGATGCCGCTGTTGAGGGCATCGGCGCCAGCAGCCTCGATGGCCCTGGCCAGCGCCACCACCTCGTCATGGGTGCTGCCCTCCTCCACCAGGTCGATCAGGGAGAGGCGGAAGATCACCAGGAAGTCGTCGCCCACCGCCGCCCGGATGCGCCGCACCACCTCCACCGGGAAGCGGATGCGGTTGGCGAAGGTGCCGCCCCAGGCGTCGTCGCGATGGTTGGTGCGCCGGCAGATGAACTGGTTGATCAGGTACCCCTCGGAGCCCATCACCTCCACCCCATCGTAACCCGCCCGCTGTGCCAGCACCGCGCAGCGCACATAGTCCTCGATCTGGCTTTCCACCTCCTCGCCGGTCAGCGCCCGGGGGGCGGCGGGGTTGATCGGCGCTTGGAGCGCCGAGGGGGCCACCGGCGAAGGCGTGTAGGCGTAGCGCCCGGCGTGGAGGATCTGCAGGCAGATCCGCCCCCCCTCGTCGTGCACCGCCTCCACCATCCGGCGGTGGTCGGCCAGCGGCGCCTCGTCCTGCAACGTCGCCGCGCCGTTGAACACCGCCCCCTCGGGGTTGGGGGCGATGCCACCGGTGACGATCAGCCCCACGCCCTCGCGCACCCGCTCGGCGTAGAAGGCCGCCAGGCGCGCAAAGCCGCCAGGCGCCTCTTCCAGGTTGGTGTGCATCGAGCCCATCAGGATGCGGTTGGGGAGGCGCAGGTGGCCAAGCGTCATGGGCTGGAAGAGGTGGGGATAGGCGGTCATGGCGCGGCTCCGGGCATCAGGGACGTGGTGGTCGGCATGCATTCAAACAACTGTATGATAGTTGACCGGAACGTGCAAAGCCGGCAGGCGTGGCGCAGGAGGCAGGGAGAACACGGAGGGGCGCATCGGGCGGGCGACGGCAAGGCGGCGGGCGCGCACACGAAGAAGCCCCGAGCATGGCTCGGGGCTTCAGGAATTCGTGGCGAACGATGGCGGACCGGACGGGACTCGAACCCGCGACCTCCGGCGTGACAGGCCGGCATTCTAACCAACTGAACTACCGGTCCGCGTGGTGGGTGATACCGGATTCGAACCAGTGACCCCCAGCATGTGAGGCTGGTGCTCTAACCAACTGAGCTAATCACCCACGATGTCGCACTGCGATGTCAGGCCTTGATGGCGGACCGGACGGGACTCGAACCCGCGACCTCCGGCGTGACAGGCCGGCATTCTAACCAACTGAACTACCGGTCCGCAACAGGGCTGACGATTCGGAAACACGGTGGCGGACCGGACGGGACTCGAACCCGCGACCTCCGGCGTGACAGGCCGGCATTCTAACCAACTGAACTACCGGTCCGCAGCGTGTTACCTACGTGATTCGGGACTGCCGAGGCAGTGGTGGGTGGTACAGGGTTCGAACCTGTGACCCCCAGCTTGTAAGGCTGGTGCTCTCCCAGCTGAGCTAACCACCCCCGGTCACGTGGCGCTGCATTCTACAGGGGCGGCCTTCAATGTCAACGCTTTTCGTCCACCGGCGTCGACGAGCGCTTTGGCCGTGGATTCATTCACTTGCGCCGCGGACTGGCGTGGCCATGAAGGCGGCGATGGCGGCGGCCCCCTGGTCGATCAGCGCCGCCTGGGTGAGCCCGGAGGCGCGCCGCGGTTTCCAGTCGTGGTCACCATCCTCGAGCCAGTGCAGGCGCGCCACCGACGGCAACGCATAGCCCGCCACCTCCTCCCGGGTGCCGAAGGGGTCCCGCGTGCCCTGCACCACCAGGGTGGGGCAGGCCAGTGCGGGCCAGTGATCGAGACGCAGGCGCTCCGGCCTGCGCGGCGGGTGGAAGGGGTAGCCACACAGCACCAGGCCCGCGGCACCGTCGCGGGCGGCGACCAGGCTGGCCACCCGACCGCCCAGGGACTTGCCGCCCAGCCACAGCGGCGGCAGCTCGGGGTGTGACAGAAGGTCGCACCAGGCGGTGAACTCCCCCACCAGGTGGTCGATGCGTGGCGGCGGAAGGCGGCGCCCCTCCCGGCGCATCCGCTGCAGGTAGGCGAACTCGATGGCCAGAGTCTGCACCCCCTGGTCGGCCAGGGCCTCGCGCAGGCGTTGCAGGAACGTGGAATCCTGGCCGGCGCCCGCTCCGTGGGCGATCAGCAGGCGGCCGAGGCGCGGCTCGCCGCGCACCTCCAGGTGGCCATGGGGTAGCCACCAGCGCCCCGTTTCGCCGTCGATCAGGCGGCGGAGGCACTCGCTCGCGCCGATGGGGACGTCATCCCGACAGGCAGCATGTGACACGGAATCTCCTCGTGAGTTCTCGGGCTAAGCCGATTGGCGTGTTCAGGATCATGCCCGGCTGGGGTAGAATCCCCCGCGAATTGACCTGCATCATCCTCAGGGAGGCGGCGTCCGTGACAAACTGACGCAGCTTTATCTCCTACCGCGTTCGATGGGAACCCGACATGAGCACAGCACTTGAACACCCGACCTACAACTACAAGGTAGTTCGGCAGTTCGCGATCATGACCGTGGTCTGGGGCATCGTGGGCATGACACTCGGTGTCATCCTCGCCGCCCAGCTGGTCTGGCCCGAACTGAACCTCGGACTGCCCTGGACGAGCTTCGGCCGCCTGCGTCCGCTGCACACCAATGCCGTGATCTTCGCCTTCGGCGGCTCGGCACTCTTCGCCACCTCCTACTACGTGGTGCAGCGCACCTGCCAGACACGCCTGTTCTCGGACAGGCTGGCCGCCTTCACCTTCTGGGGCTGGCAGGCGGTGATCCTCTCCGCTGTCGCCACCCTACCGCTTGGCTTCACCTCCACCAAGGAGTATGCCGAGCTGGAGTGGCCGATCGACATCCTGATCGCCGTGGTCTGGATCAGCTATGCCGTCGTGTTCCTGATGACCATCAAGCGGCGCCAGACCTCCCACATCTACGTGGCCAACTGGTTCTTCGCCGCCTTCATCCTGACAGTGGCAGTGCTGCACATCGTCAACAACGCGGCGATTCCCGTCACTCCGATGTTCGCGACCTCTGTCTACGCCGGCGCCGTCGACGCCATGGTGCAGTGGTGGTACGGCCATAACGCGGTGGGCTTCTTCCTGACCGCCGGCTTCCTGGGGATGATGTACTACTTCGTGCCCAAGCAGGCCGAACGCCCGGTCTACTCCTACCGGCTCTCCATCGTCCACTTCTGGGCGCTGATCATGGTCTACATGTGGGCCGGCCCGCACCACCTGCACTACACCGCCCTGCCCAACTGGGCGCAGTCGCTGGGCATGATCATGTCGATCATCCTGCTGGCCCCCTCCTGGGGCGGCATGATCAACGGCATGATGACCCTCTCCGGCGCCTGGCATAAGCTGCGCACCGACCCGACCCTGCGCTTCCTGGTGGTGGCCCTCTCCTTCTACGGCATGTCCACCTTCGAGGGCCCGATGATGGCGGTGAAGACCGTCAACGCCCTCTCCCACTACACCGACTGGACCATCGGCCACGTCCACGCCGGCGCCCTGGGCTGGGTGGCGATGATCACCATCGGCTCCATGTACCACCTGATCCCGCGCCTGTTCGGCCGCACCGAGATGCACTCGGTCAACCTGATCGCCGTGCACTTCTGGCTGGCCACCATCGGCACCGTGCTCTACATCGCCTCCATGTGGGTCAATGGCATCCTCCAGGGCCTGATGTGGCGCGCCATCAACCCCGACGGCACCCTGATGTACACCTTCGTCGAAGCCGTCGAGGCCAGTGGCCCGGGTTACATCGTGCGCATGATCGGCGGCCTGTGCTGGGTCGTGGGCATGCTGATCATGGCCTACAACGTCACCATGACCGTCAAGCGCGGTGAGGGTGCTCGCCAGCCGCTTCCGCAGACCGCCTGAGCCTAAGGGAACGAGACTTCCAATGAGACACGAGATCGTCGAAAAGAACGTCGGCCTGCTCGCCGTGCTGATCCTGGTGGTGATCAGTTTCGGCGGCATGGCGGAGGTAGTGCCGCTGTTCTTCCAGAAACAGACCACGGAGCCGGTGGAGGGCCTCGAGCCCCTCTCGGCCCTGGAACTCGAGGGACGCGGCATCTACCGTCGCGAAGGCTGCGTGGGCTGCCACTCCCAGATGGTGCGCCCGTTCCGTGCCGAGACCGAACGCTACGGCCCCTATACCGTGGCCGGCGAAACCGTCTACGACCACAACTTCCTGTGGGGCTCCAAGCGCACCGGGCCGGACCTGGCCCGCGTCGGTGGCCGCTACAGCGACGACTGGCACCGCGCCCACCTGTACAACCCGCGTGACGTGGTCCCCGAGTCGATCATGCCCGCCTACCCGTGGCTGTTCGAGAACACCCTCGACGGCGAGGACACCCCGAAGAAGATGCGTGCCCTGCGTGCCCTCGGCGTGCCCTACACCGATGAGCAGATCGAGAACGCCACCCGCGAGGTTCGCGGCGAGCAGGAGATCACCGCACTGATCGCCTACCTGCAGCAGCTGGGCACCGTCCTCAAGGACCAATGACATGGATAGCGGCACCGTCAGCGGCATCGTCACCGGCATCCTGATCGTGACCTTCATCGGCATCACGGTGTGGGCCTACTCGAAGCGGCGCAAGCCGGACTTCGACGAGGCGGCCAACCTGCCCTTCGCCGACGATGACGAGCAACCGAACCGTGACACGAGCGCCTCGCCGAACGGGGCCGATTCCCGCAAGCACAAGGGAGACAGGAACACATGAACAATCTCTGGGGTGACTCCCTTTCCGGGTTCTGGAGCGCCTGGATCATCGTCATCACGCTGGGCTCCATCGGGATTGCCTTCTGGCTGCTCTACGCCAACCGCAAGACCGACAAGACCCCTGATGCCGAAGGCAACGTCGACACCACCGGCCACGCCGCCGACGGCATCGAGGAGTACGACAACCCGCTGCCGCGCTGGTGGTTCCAGCTCTACGTGGGCACGGTGATCTTCGCGCTGGGCTACCTGGTGCTCTATCCGGGCCTGGGCAACTTCGCCGGCGTGCTGGGCTGGAGCCAGGAGGGCCAGTGGGAAGAGGAGGTCGAGCGCGCCGAGGAGCGCTTCACGCCGATCTTCGCCCAGTACCAGGAGGTGCCGATCCCCGAGCTCGCCCAGGACGCCGAGGCGATGCAGGTGGCCGAGCGCATCTTCCTCAACAACTGCGCGGTGTGCCACGGCTCCGGTGCCCAGGGCGGCTACGGTTTCCCCAACCTGACCGACGACGAGTGGCTCTACGGCGGCGAGCCGGAGAACATCCTGGCGACCCTCAACAACGGCCGCAACGGTCTGATGCCCTCCTGGCAGCAGCTCGGCGAGGAGAACATCGAGAACGTCACCCAGCATGTGCTCGCGCTCTCCGGCAACGAGCATGACGCCGAGCGCGCCGAGAGTGGCGCGGCGACCTTCGCCTCGGTGTGTGCCGCCTGCCACATGCCCGACGGCACCGGCAACCAGGCGCTGGGCGCCCCCAACCTGACCAACGACATCTGGCTCTACCTGCAGCCCGGCCAGGAGGTCGCCGACGCGGTGCGCCAGACCCTGCGCAACGGCCGCAACGGCCACATGCCGGCTCAGGCCGCCTACATCGGCGAGGAGCGCGTCCACCTGGTGGCCGCCTACGTCTACAGCCTGCGCGACCAGGACTGAGACACCCGCCCATGAGGCACGGAGAGGGTGCGACGCCAGGTCGCACCCTTTCTCGTTTGTGCGGTGCGTCGATACAATAGGCGCGTCCCGGCCCGAGCCCGTTCGGACCTCACCCTTCCTGCCGTGAGCCAGCCATGAGCGACAAGATCCCCACCCGTGATGTCACCCCCTACTCGGCGGAGACGGTGCAGCAGGAGATGTACGCCCGCCGCCGCCATATCTACGTGCGCGAGATCAAGGGCCTGTTCCAGAAGGTCCGCCGCAGCGCCAACTGGGCGCTGATGCTGGCCTTCTTCGTGCTGCCCTGGGTGCCCTGGGGAGATCGGCCAGCGATCTGGTTCGACCTGCCGGGCCGCGAGTTCCATATCCTCGGCGCCACCTTCTACCCCCAGGAGTTCATGCTGCTCTCCTGGCTGCTGATCATCTGCGCCTTCGGGCTGTTCTTCATCACGGTGTTCGCCGGCCGCGTGTGGTGCGGCTACACCTGCCCGCAGAGCGTCTGGACCTTCCTGTTCATCTGGGTCGAGCATCGTCTGGAGGGGTCACGCAACCGCCGCATCAAGCTCGACAGGCAGCCGATGAACGCCGACAAGCTGTGGCGCAAGGGGACCAAACACGCCATCTGGCTGGCCATCGCCCTGGCCACCGGCATCACCTTCGTCGGCTACTTCACCCCCATCCGCGACCTGGTGGTGGAGCTGCCGACCCTCGAGGCCCATGGCTGGTCCTACTTCTGGGTGGGCTTCTTCCTGGTCTTCACCTACCTCAACGCCGGCTGGCTGCGCGAGCAGGTATGCATCTACATGTGCCCCTACGCCCGCTTCCAGTCGGTGATGTTCGACCGCGACACCCTGATCGTCTCCTACGACGCCGCCCGCGGCGAGCCGCGCGGCGCTCGCAAGAAGAGCCTCTCCCACGCCGAGGCCCGCGAGGCCGGCCACGGCGACTGCATCGACTGCGACCTCTGCGTGCAGGTCTGCCCCACCGGCATCGACATCCGCGACGGCCTGCAGTACGAGTGCATCACTTGTGCCGCCTGCATCGACGCCTGCGACAGCGTGATGGACAAGATGGGCTACCCCCGCGGACTGATCCGCTACACCACCGAGAACGCCCTGGAGGGCAAGCCGACGCACATCCTGCGTCCGCGCCTGATGGGCTACCTCGCCGCCCTGCTGGTGATGATCGGACTCTTCGTGTGGGCGGTCGGCGACCGGACCCCGCTGGACTTCGACCTCGAGCGCGACCGCAACCGGCTCTTCCAGGCCACCGCCGACGGCCGCATCAGCAACGCCTACACGCTGACGGTGCGCAACCTGGACGGCGAGGCGCATGCCTATCGCATCGAGGCCTCGGGCCTGCCCGGCCTGGCGCTCGACGCCGACAGCATCCGCGTGCCGGCCAGCGACTCGCGCCAGCGGGTGATCACCCTCAGCGCCCCGGCCGAGGCCATCGAGCAGCCGAGCCACGCCATCACCCTGCGACTGACCGCCGAGGCGGCCCCCGACATCAGCCTGGAGCGCGAGGCACGCTTCCTCGGCGACCTGCGGAGATAAGATGAGCGACGACATCAAGCCCTGGTACAAGCAGTTCTGGCCCTGGTTCCTGATCGGCCTGCTGCTCTCCTCGATCACCTTCAGCATGATCTACCTGGCGTTCTCGATCCGCTTCTACGACGGCTCGGTGGGGGGCGACTACTACGAGCGCGGCCTGGCGATCAACGAGCAGCTCGCCAAGCAGGAGCACGCCCAGGCGCTGGGCCTGGCCGCCCGCCTGCGGGTGGACAACCGCACCGGCGACGTGGTGGTGGACCTCGCCGGCCCGCGCCAGCCCGAGCGGTTGCACCTGGCACTGATCTTCCCCACCGACAGCGACTTCGATCGCGAGCTGACCCTCCAGCATGTCCGCGAGGGCCGCTACGTCACCACCCTGGACGAGCCGCTGCGCCACCGCTGGTACCTGCAGCTGCAGCCCGAGGCCGGCGAAGGGGCCGAATGGCGGCTGACCGGCGAGGCCAGCTTCCCCAGCGATGACGAGGCCGAGCTGGAGCCGGGCCTCTAGCCCCGCGATGAGCGAGAACGCCGACACGCCCCAGGCGCGCCCCTGCTACCACTGCGGCACCCCGGTGCCCGCGGGGGCCCCCTGGTCGATCACTCTGGACGACAGCCGCCATCCGCTGTGCTGCCCCGGCTGCGAGGCGGTGGCCCACGCCATCGTCGACGGCGGTCTGGCCAGCTACTACCGTTTCCGCATCGAGCTGCCGGAGCGTCCCGAGGATCGTGATGCCGCCCGCGCCGAGACCTGGGCGGTGTTCGACGACCCCGGCCTGCAGCGCCAGTTCGTGCATCCCGAGGGCGACGACAGCGGCCGCGTCCACGCCACCCTGGCGGTGGACGGCATCACCTGTGCGGCCTGCGCCTGGCTGATCGAGCATCGCCTCAACGCCCTTCCGGGGCTGGCCTCCAGCGCGGTCAACCTCAGCCACCACCGGGTGCGGGTGAGCTGGGACCCGGCGCGCCTCAGGCTCTCGCAGATCCTCGCCGAGCTTTCGGCCATCGGCTACCAGGCCCAGCCCTGGGAGCCTGACGAGGCCCAGGCGCGCCTGCAGCGCGAAGAGCGCATGACCGTGCGGCGGCTGATCGTCGCCGCGGTGGGCATGGCCCAGGTGATGATGTTCTCGATCCCCATCTACGTGGCGGGCCCCGGGGAGATCAGCGCCGACTTCAACGCGCTGTTCCACTGGCTCTCCTTCGCCCTGGCGACCCCGGTGGTCTTCTTCTCCGCCCTGCCCTTCTTCCGCAACGCGCTGCGCGACCTGCGCACCCGGGTGCTGGGCATGGACGTGCCGGTCTCCATCGCCATCGGCGGCGCCTACCTGGCCAGCGGCTATGCGGTGCTCGCCGGCCAGGGGGAGGTCTACTTCGACTCGGTGGCGATGTTCACCTTCTTCCTGCTCTTCGGCCGCTACGTGGAGGCGCGCGCCCGGCGTCGCAGCGGCCATACCGGCAACGCCCTTGCCGGCGCCCTGCCCCTCTCGGCAATCCGCCTCACCGCGGCGGGCGAGGAGCGCATTTTGCCCGCCGGCGAGCTCGCCGCCGGCGACCGGGTGCTGGTCAAGCCGGGCCACGCCGTGCCCGCCGACGGCGTGGTCGAGGAGGGCGAATCGAGCCTCGACGAATCGATGCTCACCGGCGAGTACCTGCCGGTGACCCGCGGCGTCGGCGACACCGTCACCGGTGGCAGCCACAACGTGGAGAGCCCGCTGGTGGTGCGGGTCACCCATGCCGGCCGCGACGCCCGGGTCTCCGGCATCGTCGACCTCACCGACCGCGCCTTCGCCAGCCGCCCGCGCCTGGCCCAGATGGCCGCGCGCATGGCCCACCTGTTCGTGCTGCGCCTGCTGTTCGTGGCCCTCGGTGTGGCCATCGTGTGGTGGTTCATCGACCCCTCCCGGGTGCTGTGGATCACCCTCTCGGTGCTGGTGGTGACCTGCCCCTGTGCCCTGGCGCTGGCCACCCCCACGGCGCTCACCGCCGGCCACGGCCAGCTGCGCCGGCGCGGCGTGCTGGTGACCCGTGCCGACGCCATCGAGGCGCTTTCCCAGGTCGACCGAGTGATCCTCGACAAGACCGGCACCCTGACCACGGGGCGCATGAGCCTGGTGGAGACGCGCCCGCTGAGCGAGCTCGACGCCGGCACGGCGCGGCGCCTGGCCGCCGCCCTGGAGGCGCGCTCCGAGCACCCCATCGCGCGCGCCTTCCAGCCCTTCCGCGATGCCAGCCGTCGCGCCGAGGATGTCGTCAGCCGTCCCGGCCTGGGCCTCGAGGGACGCATCGAGGGCCGCGCCTGGCGCCTGGGCCGGCCCGACTTCGCCGCCCCGGCCAGCCCCCCGGCCGCCCCCGGGGAGGGGCAGTGGCTGCTGCTCGCCGAGGCCGGCGAGCCGCGCTGCTGGTTCCGCCTGCAGGACCAGGTGCGCGAGGACGCCGCCGAGGCCATCGCCACCCTGGCCGCACAGGGCCTGGCCGTGGAGCTGCTCTCCGGCGACACCCCGGCGGCGGCCGAGGCGCTGGCCGCGCGCCTCGGCATCGGCACCGCCGAGGGCGGCGCCAGCCCCGAGCGCAAGCTCGAGCGCATCCGCGAGTGCCAGGCCGACGGCGAGAAGGTGGCCATGGTGGGCGACGGCATCAACGACGTGCCGGTGCTGGCCGGCGCCGATGTCGCCATCGCCATGAACGGCGCCACCGACCTGGCCCGCACCAGCGCCGACGCCATCCTGCTGAGCCCGCGCCTGACGCGCATCCCCGAGGCGGTGGCGCTGTGCCGCGCCACCCGCCGGGTGATGCGCCAGAACATGCTATGGTCGGTGGTCTACAACGCCTCGGCGATGCCGCTGGCCGCGATCGGCCTGGTGCCGCCCTGGCTGGCCGCCATCGGCATGTCGGCCAGTTCCCTGGTGGTGGTGGGCAATGCCCTGCGCCTCAATCGCTTCCGCGGCCCCCGCGCCGGCGACGCCGCGGCCCCGACCGCATCCTCCCGGGAGGCCAACGCATGAGCATCCTCTACCTGCTGATCCCGCTGTCGCTGATCCTGCTGGGACTGGCCGTGTGGGCCTTCTTCTGGGCGGTGAAGCACGACCAGTTCGAGGACCTGGAGGGACCGGCCTACCGTATCCTCTTCGATGACGACGACAACGACCGCCCCGCCGAGCCGCGCCGGAGTGGGGAAGCCCGGGACGACACCGGCGACGGCGCCGAGTCGCCGGCCGCGGGTCCCGACGACGAGGGGCGTTGATGGACCCCACCGGGCTCGACCTGCCGCCGCTCGCCGCGGCCTTCGTCTTCGGGCTGCTGGGCGGCGCCCACTGCATCGGCATGTGCGGCGGCATCATGAGTGCCCTGACCTTCGCGGTGCCCCCCAGCATGCGCCACCCGGCACGCCTTACCGGCCTGTTGCTGGGCTACAACCTGGGACGCATCGCCAGCTACATGATCGCCGGTGCCCTGGCGGCGGCGCTGGGTACCCTGCTCTCGCTGACCGCCCCCGCCCGCCTCGTCCTGCAGGGGCTCGCCGCGCTGATGCTGATCCTGATGGCGCTGTATATCGCCGACTGGTGGAAGGGGCTGCTCAGGGTCGAGGCGCTGGGCCGACGCCTGTGGCGCCATCTGGAGCCGGTCGGGCGGCGGCTGATGCCGGTGGTCAGGGTGCCCCAGGCGGTGGCGCTGGGCGCGGTGTGGGGCTGGCTGCCCTGCGGCCTGGTCTACTCCATGCTGGCCTGGAGCCTGGCGGTGGCCGACCCGCTGCACGGCGCGGCGCTGATGGGCGCCTTCGGGCTCGGCACCCTGCCGGCGCTGCTGGCCACCGGCCTCGCCGCCCGCCAGCTCGCCGGCCTGATCCGCCACCCGGCGACCCGCACTCTGGCCGCGCTGTCGATCATCGCCTTCGCCCTCTGGCAGCTGTGGACGCTGCTGCCCGTCCACTCGGGTTTCCACGCCGGTTAGCGACTATTCCACGCCGGATTGACGCAGCTCAACGCCGGTCGGGCCGCGCACCCCTAGCATGAGAGCATGCCCACAACCCGGAGCCTGCCCATGTCCGTCCCTGCCCAGCGCCCCCCGGCTGCCGATCCCGACGGGACCCTGCCGTCGACCGGCGGTGGCGACCTGGTCGCGGCGGCCCAGGTCTGCACGCCGACCCCGCGGGACTACCGCCCCGAGATCGGCGCCGCCGCCCTGGAGGAGGCCCTGGCCGGCCGTCCCGCCGAGGCCCCGCTGGCGCTCAAGGTGCGCCTGCCCTTCTGCCGCCAGGCCTGCCGCTTCTGCGCCAGCCGGCGCGTGCCCTCCCGGGACAGCCGCCAGGCCGAGCCCTACCTGTCGCGGCTCGACCGCGAGATGGTGCTGGCGCGACGTCGCCTGGCGGGGCTGCCGGCGGTGACGCGCCTGCACTGGGGCGGCGGCGCCCCCGCCTTCCTGGCCCTGGACCAGATGAGCGACCTCTTCGACCGCCTCGACGCCCGCTTCGGGCTCTCCGGCGCCCGGGAGCGCGACTTCAGCATCGAGCTCGACCCCCGCGAGGCGGACATGCTTACCCTGCGCCACCTCCAGGCGCTGGGCTTCAACCGCCTGACGCTGGGCGTGGCGGAACTCGACCCGCGCGTGCAGCAGGCGATCAACCGCGTACAGCCCCGCGCCCTGACCGAGGCGCTGGTGGACGAGGCGGACCGCCTGGGCTTCCGCGAGCTGACGCTCTCGGTGATGCTCGGCCTGCCCTTCCAGACCCCGGCGGGCCTCGCCGATACCCTCGAGCAGCTGATCGCCATGGCGCCGGCGCGGATCCGCCTCACCCGCTACGACCACCACCCCGAGCGCCACCCCGACCAGCGCGCCATCCACCGCGACTGGTTGCCCGATGCCGCCAGCCGGGGCCGGCTGGTGGCCGAGGCCCGCCAGCGCCTGGCCGCGGCCGGCTATGTGCATGTCGGCCTCGGCCTGCACGCCCGCCCCGACGACCGCCTGGCCCGGGCGCTGGCCGATGCCACGCTCGGCCACGGCCCGCTGGGCTTCTCCGCGGGCCCCGCCGGCGACCTGCTGGGCCTGGGGGTGGGGGCGACCACGCGGCTGGGCGATCTCTGGGTGCGCAACGCCGAGGCCCTCGGCGACTACGAGGCCGCCCTCGACGCCGGTCGGCTGCCCACCGCCGCCGGCTGCCGCCTCGACGACGCCGGCCACCGACGCCGGGCGATCCTCGAGGGGCTGCTCGGCGGCCAGGGCCTGCCACGGGAGGAGACGATCGGCGAGGGCCTGCCGGCGCTGCTCGCCGAGGGGCTGATGGAGCGCCTCGGCGAGACCCTGCGCCTGACCGAGGCGGGGCGCTGGCGGCTGCCGCGGGTGCTGGAGGGCCTGGGCGTCCTGCCGAAGGCCTGACGCCGAAACACCTCCGGCGAACGGCGCCGGAGACAGCGCCTGGCGAGCCCCTACCCCTTTCGGGGTGGTTTGCCCTGCCCGCGCTTTGCTCCATAATGGCCCCATGACCACGATCAAGAAGGAAAGGGCCATGGCGGACACCCTCACCGGCCGACGGCGTTCGGTGCTGCAGGAGACGCGCTGTCAGACCTGCAGCCTGAGCTCGCTCTGCCTGCCGCTGGCACTGGAGGTGGAGGACATGGACCAGTTCGACGCCATCATCCGCCGCCGGGCGCCACTCAAGAAGGGCGAGGCGCTGTTCCGCCAGGGCAGCCCCTTCACCAGCGTCTTCGCGGTGCGCTCGGGGAGCCTCAAGCAGGTCACCACCGAAGGCAGCGGCGAGGACCAGCTGACCAACTTCTACCTGCCCAGCGAGCTGGTGGGCCTCGACGGCATCGACGAGGAGCACTACCCCGGTACCGTGGTGGCGCTGGAGACCACCACCGTCTGCGAGATCCCCTTCGATCGCCTGGATCACCTCTCCGAGTCCCTGCCGGAGCTGCGCGGCCAGCTCTACCGCAGCATGAGCAAGGAGCTGCGTGACGACCGTCGCATGATGCGCCTGCTGTCGCGCAAGACCGCCGACCAGCGCCTGGCCAGCTTCTTCACCAGCCTCTCCGAGCGCTTCCGCCGCCGCGGCTACTCCCCCTACAGCTTCCGCCTCTCCATGTCCCGGGCCGACATCGGCAACTACCTGGGGCTGGCGGTGGAGACGGTGAGCCGCATCCTGGGCCGCTTCCAGAGCCAGGGGCTGGTGGCGGTCTCCGGCCGCGAGGTCAACATCCTCGACCTGACGGCGCTCACCCGCCTGGCCGAGGAAGAGGGTGCGCACTGAAGCTGCAAGGCGGCATGAGGAGCCAGCCAACAGGTGTATCGCAATGACTCGTAGCGAGAGGCGCCGGGGACTGGTCGTAGAGGGGGTCCGAGGACCAGGGATGGCCGAGGTAGCGCCCATGGACGGGTTCACAGCGCCCCCTCGAAGGCCAGTCGCCGGAACAGCCTTGAGCGAGTCAGCCATCGGCGATAGCGCTTAGTCAGGGGGTTCCTTGAAGGTCACTGCTTGTCGCTGACCTACTCGTTCAAGATATCGATCCGCCTGGCCTGCATATTCGCCTGCTTCGCCTCCAGACCGGCGAAATCGAAGAGCTCGCGGTCGGCCAGCTGGGAGGGGGCGACGTTGGTCACCGCATTGAACATGCTCTCCAGGCGCCCGGGGTGCTTCGCCTCCCACTCGGCGAGCATCTCCTTGACCACCTGGCGCTGCAGGTTGGGCTGGGAGCCGCACAGGTTGCAGGGGATGATCGGGAAGGCCATGCGCCGGGCGAACTCGGCGATGTCCGCCTCGCGGCAGTAGGCGAGCGGCCGGATCACCATGTTGCGGCCGTCGTCGGAGAGCAGCTTGGGAGGCATCGCCTTGAGGCTGCCGGCGAAGAAGAGGTTGAGGAACAGCGTCTCGAGGATGTCCTCGCGATGGTGCCCCAGGGCGATCTTGTTGGCGCCGATCTCCTCGGCGAAGCCGTAGAGGGAGCCGCGCCGCAGCCGCGAGCAGAGTGCGCAGGTGGTCTTGCCCTCGGGGGTCTTCTCCTTGACCACCGAGTAGGTGTCGCGCTCGAGGATGTGGTACTCGACGCCGATGCCGTCCAGGTACTCGGGCAGCACGTGCTCGGGGAAGCCCGGCTGCTTCTGGTCGAGGTTGACCGCCACCAGCGAGAAGTCCACCGGGGCGTTGCGCTGCAGGCTGCGCAGGATCTCCAGCAGGGTGTAGCTGTCCTTGCCGCCGGAGAGGCACACCATCACTCGGTCACCATCGTGGATCATGCCGTAGTCGATGATGGCGTTGCCCACCTGGCGCCGCAGGCGCTTCTGCAGCTTGTTGAACTCGCGTTTCTCCCGGGCGTCCGGGGCCTCGGCGGCGGGCTTCTGGTCGGGGGTGGCGGAGGCGGGCGTCGCGGGAGCCCCCTGATGCTCGCGGGGATCGAAGGTCACGGCGTCTTGCATGGGTCTTGGCGCTGCCAGTGCGGGCGAAAGTGGAGAGGGCGCCATCCTACCATCGGCGGCGCCCTCAGGCGACGCCGACGCTCAGGCCAGCTGGTCGCTCGGCTCGAGGCCGCGCTCCAGGCGCAGGAACATCAGCGCGGTGGTCACCGCGTCGCCCAGGGCGGTGTGGCGCCCCATCACCGGCACGCCGAGGCGCTCCGCCACCCGCTCGAAGCGCGGCTGGCCGTCGATCTCCGGGTGACGACGACGCAGCCGGCGGCGCCACAGCTGGGCCACGTCCACGGTGGCGTTGGGCAGCTCGAAGCCGAAGCGCGGCCTGAGCTCGCGGTTGAGGATCGCCAGGTCGAAGTCAAGGTGCCAGCCCACCAGTGGCCGGTTGCCGACGAAGTCGAGCAGCCGGGCCAGGGCCGCCTCGACGCTCTCGCCGTTGGCCAGGTCCACGCCGCGCAGGCCGTGGATGCGGATGGAATCGCTGGTCAGCGAGGCGGGGCGCGCCAGGCGCAGGTCGAGGGAGTCGCTGGTCAGGATGCGGTCGCCCCGCACGCGCACCGCGGCGATCGACACCAGCTCGGCGCTGCGGGTATCCAGGCCGGTGGTCTCGGTGTCGATCACCACCATCTCGTCGCCGGTGTAGGGATGGAACAGCCAGGCATATTCGCCATCGGCGTGGCGGCGCCGGTCCGCGGCGCGCCTCAAGGCCTTGAGCATGACGGTCTCCTTGTGTCGTTGTCGTTCCGTCGGGTCATGAATACTCCAGGTGGAAGCGGTGGGAGAGGCGCTGCTTGAAGTCCTTGACGATATGCAGCGCCTCGCGCAGCAGGTCGCGCTCCAGGGAGGAGAGTTCCTGGACCACCACGCGGTCGGGGCGGGTGTCCTCGGCGTCGCCCTCGCGGCGCGCCAGCTGCTGGCGCAGGCGCAGCTCGGTGAACAGCGACAGCGCCTCGGCCAGGTCCTCGGCGAAGCGCGGCTCCAGCCGGCCGTCCTCGGCCAGGGCGTCGAGGCGTTCCAGGGTCGAGGTGGGGCGGATGCCGCGCTCCAGCGCCATCACCCTCACCCCGTGGACGATGGGGAAGATGCCGCCCTTCTTGATGTCGATGCCGTGCTGGGGCTTCTTCAGGGAGCCGAACAGGGTCAGCGGGGTCGAGAAGCGCAGGGCGGTGCGGGCGAAGTAGGAGAGCAGCAGCTCGTTGCCGGCGCACTGGGCGAAGAGGTCGTCGCGCACCCGGTCGAGCAGCGCCGGGTTGCCCGCCACCGCATGGGAGTCGAGCATGATGGCGAGCTTCATCAGGCTGTCGCCGTCGCGGGCCTCGATCCAGCGGGCGATGCGCCGCTGCCACTGGCTCACCGTGCCCACCCACTCGGGGTTGGAGACCATGATGTTGCCGGGACAGGGCGGATAGCCCAGCTCGATCAGGGTCTCGGTGAGGCGCTGCATCTGCTCGGCGCAGTCGGGCCAGTCGAGGTCGTCGGCGAGGATCAGGCCGTTGTCCTGGTCGGTCTTGAGGATCTGCTCGCCGCGCCCCTCGCTGCCCATCACCATCAGGCAGCTGTCGCCGTGGTAGCGCTCGTCCACCAGGAAGCCCCAGGCCTTGTTGATGATGCGCCCGTTGAGCGCCGCCAGAAGCCCCATGGCGAAGCGCAGCTTGACCCCCTGGGCCATCAGCGCCCGCACCAGCTCGGGGGTGCGGCGGCTGGCGGCGGCCAGCGCCTCCAGGCTCTCCGCCTGCTCCACCTGCAGGCTCACCACGTAGCTGCGGCTGGAGAAGTAGCTGAGCACGTCGGTCAGCTCCACCACCCCCGCCGGCGCCTCGCCCTGCATCACCACCACCCGCTCCACCTTGTGGCGGGTCATGATCACCAGCGCCTCGAACAGGTACTGGCCCGGGGCCACGGTGATCAGCTCGGCACGCCCCAACCCCTCCAGCGGGCAGTCACGGCCACGCTCGTCCACCACCAGGGCGTTGAGCAGGTCGGTCTTGGTGACCATGCCGTGGCCATCGTCCCGGGCCACCAGCAGCGAGTCGGCGTGGCGCTCGTTGATGGTCGCCACCGCCTCGGCGATGGTGGTGGTGGCCGGCACCACCAGCGGCTCGCGCATGCACTCGTCCACCGTCGCCAGCATGAAGCCGGCCATGGTCACCCCGCCCTCGGCACGCTGCTCGGTGAGCAGCCGCGTCTTGTGGGCCAGGGTCTGGCGGAAGAATTCGGCGAAGGGCGGGTAGTCGTCGCACAGCGCCAGGAAGAGGGCGCTGGGCAGCAGGTAGCAGAGGCTCTCCTGCTCGGCGCGGAAGCGATAGCGACTCTTGCCGTTGAGGATGCTGATGGCCCCGAACAGGTCGCCCTGGGTGTAGTGGCCGATCCGCTCCCGGGCCGCGGGCTGGGTGGTGTCGATCTCGGCCACCTCGCCCTTGTGGATCAGGAAGACGTACTCGCCGGGATGGCCCGCCTCGAGGATGATCTCGTCGCGGTCGAAGTAGGCCAGGTCGACCCCCTGACGCACGCGCTCGCGACCGGCGTCGTCGAGCAGCGTGAAGGGCGGCTGGGAGAGATCGAGATCGACCATGGCATGACCTCACGGATCCGCGCCGCGTCCCGAGTCCCGGGAGCGGGACCCACACACGGCGGCGACGTTGTTATTGGTGTCCGCAGGCGTGATCGGCAGTGGCTCGAGCCGACGACACATCGGTGCGTGAAAGGAGCATAACAACCGCCACACCCACCCGGTAAGCTAGACGATCGTCTCCCCCGCCGGCCGCCTAGACCTTGGTCCTATCCTGCGTCATCCCCCTAGACAAAGGTCCAATCATGGCGAGATATACCATCGTTCTATGCCGCCTTGCGCCCTCCGGCTATTTTCCACCTCACTCTCTCTCAACCGACTGAAATAAAAGAGATCGTTGGAGAGGCATTGAATCGCTTTCCTCTCATGATACGAAAGTCTGGGATTCATTTTCGCCACTCATTGACCACTATCCACCTGAATCATGCAGGGCAATCGCACGCCACCACTGCGCCTTCCGGTCCGGGGCCGTGCGATTGCTCTGGTGATCCTCCAACCACCGACTGCGCAAGTTCCCTAGCTCAACAACAAGTGGAGAACACGACATGGCAGAAGAGAAAATCGACTCAACGGAATACTGGAAGGCCAACGTCCGCCTCATCGCGGGCTGCCTGGTCGTCTGGGCCTTCGTCTCCTATGGCTGCGCCATCCTGTTCCGGCCGCTACTGGCCGGCATCGCGGTGGGCGGGACCGACCTGGGCTTCTGGTTCGCTCAGCAGGGCTCGATCCTCACCTTCATCTGCCTGATCTTCTTCTACGCCTGGCGCATGAACCAACTCGACAAGAAATTCGGCCTCGGGGAGTAACCAAGAATGAGTCAATTTGCCATCAACCTGCTGTTCGTAGGGGCCTCGTTCGCCCTCTACATCGGCATCGCGATCTGGGCCCGAGCGGGCTCGACGAAGGACTTCTATGTCGCGGGCGGCGGCGTCCATCCGGTGACCAACGGCATGGCCACCGCCGCCGACTGGATGTCCGCCGCGTCGTTCATCTCCATGGCCGGCCTGCTGGCCTCCGGGGGCTACGCCAACTCCACCTTCCTGATGGGCTGGACCGGCGGCTACGTCATCCTGGCCATGCTGCTGGCGCCCTACCTGCGCAAGTTCGGCAAGTTCACGGTGCCGGACTTCATCGGTGACCGCTTCTACAGCAAGACGGCACGCCTGGTGGCCGTGGTCTGCCTGATCGTCGCCTCGGTGACCTACGTCATCGGCCAGATGACCGGTGCCGGCGTGGCCTTCTCGCGCTTCCTCGAGGTGCCCAACACCGCCGGCATCTGGATCGCCGCGGCCATCGTCTTCCTCTACGCCGTGTTCGGCGGCATGAAGGGCATCACCTACACCCAGGTGGCCCAGTACATCGTGCTGATCATCGCCTACACCATCCCGGCGGTGTTCATCGCCATGCAGCTGACCGGCAACCCGATCCCCATGTTCGGGATGTTCAGCACCCACACCGAGTCCGGCCTGCCGCTGCTGGAGAAGCTCGACGAGGTGGTCAACGCCCTGGGCTTCCGCGACTACACCGCGGATGTCGACAACAAGCTCAACATGGTGCTCTTCACCCTCTCGCTGATGGTGGGTACCGCGGGCCTGCCCCACGTCATCATCCGCTTCTTCACCGTGCCCAGGGTCGCCGACGCACGCTGGTCCGCCGGCTGGGCGCTGGTGTTCATCGCCCTGCTCTACCTCACCGCCCCCGCCGTGGGCTCCATGGCCCGCCTCAACCTGATGACCACCGTCTATCCGGAGATGGCCGGCCAGGTCGAGGACTACGAGGCGGCCGCCGGTGATGCCATCCTCTACGAGGAGCGTCCCGACTGGGTGCGCACCTGGGAGGAGACCGGGCTGATCACCTTCACCGACAAGAACGACGACGGTCGCATCCAGTTCTACAACGACGGCAACGAGGCCTTCGCCGACACCGCCGAGGCACGCGGCTGGGAAGGCAGCGAGCTCACCGTCAACAACGACATCCTGGTACTCGCCAACCCCGAGATCGCCAACCTGCCCGGCTGGGTCATCGGCCTGATCGCCGCCGGCGGCATCGCGGCCGCCCTCTCCACCGCCGCGGGCCTGCTGCTGGCCATCTCCTCGGCGATCAGCCACGACCTGATCCGCAACATGATCAACCCCAACATCACCGAGAAGGGCGAGATGCTGGCGGCACGGATCTCCATGGCCGGTGCCATCCTGCTGGCGACCTACCTGGGCCTCAACCCGCCGGGCTTCGCCGCCCAGACGGTGGCACTCGCCTTCGGCATCGCCGGCGCGTCGCTGTTCCCGGCGCTGATGATGGGGATCTTCTCCAAGCGGGTGAACAACAAGGGCGCGGTCGCCGGCATGCTGGCCGGTCTTGTGACCACCCTGCTCTACATCTTCACCTACCTGGGCTGGTTCTTCGTGCCGGAGACCAACATGCTGCCCAACACCCCGGATAACTGGATCCTGGGCATCTCACCGCTCTCCTTCGGCGCGGTGGGGGCGATCTTCAACTTCACGGTCGCCTACCTGGTGTCCAACGCCACCGAGGAGCCGCCCCAAGAGATCCAGGACCTGGTGGAGAGCGTTCGCTATCCCAAGGGCGCCGGCACGGCCACCGGCCACTGACCTGCCGCTCCGTCTGAGCCATAATGGCTCGCCTGGCCCGGTTCGCCGGGCCGGTCAACCCTCTACCGATCGGGCTTCCTCAGGGAAGCCCGATTGCGTTGCACACTTCCCTATCACGACAAGGATGACCCATGATTTGGCACTTGATCGCGGCGGTCTTCGCCGGCCTCGGCGCGGCGGGCATCGGCCTGCTGCTGAGAACCCTCAGCGGCAAGCGCCTGCCGCGCTGGCTCATCCCCGCCCTGGCGGGCCTGGGCATGCTGGGCTACCAGGTCCAGACCGAGTACAGCTGGTACGCGCACAAGCGCGGCCTGCTGCCCGACAGCGCACGGGTGGTACAGGTCGAGCAGGACGCCATGTTCTGGCGCCCCTGGACCTACCTCTTCCCCATGACCACCGGCTTCAGCGTGGTCGATACCCAGAGCATGTCGGTGCAGGAGCAGGGGGGCGAGAAGCAGGTCGAGTTCCTGCTCTATCGCTTCGAGAAGCAGGTCCAGGACCGGGTCAGCCACCAGGCCTGGCTGATGAACTGTGCCACCCGCGAGACCCTGCCGCTGGAGGGTGAGGCGCGCGAACCGCGCCTGGACGAGATGCGCCGGCTCGGCGAGCAGGCCCCGCTCTACCGCGCCCTCTGCGAGGAGAGCGACTGACCCGGGCGCCTGCCCTCCGGCGAGCCATTGCCCTAGAATGGGCGCCGACACCCAGGGAGGAAGCTCATGTTCTCAGGCTGGCTGCTGGTCGCCATCTCGCTGCTCTATATCGCCGTGCTGTTCGGCATCGCCTGGCATGGTGATCGCCATGCCCGGCGCCACGGCGCTAGCCAGCGGCGGCCGATCATCTACAGCCTGGCGCTGGCCATCTACTGCACCTCCTGGACCTTCTCCGGCGCGGTGGGCCAGGCCGCCAGCGGCGGCTGGTCCTTCGCCAGCATCTATGTCGGGCCGATCCTCACCTTCCTGCTGTTCTGGCCGGTGCTGGCCAAGATGATCCGGGTCGCCAAGCACCAGAACGTCACCTCCATCGCCGACTTCATCGCCTCGCGCTACGGCAAGGCCCAGTCGCTGGCCGCCTTCGCCAGCCTGGTGGCGCTGATCGGCACCCTGCCCTACATCGCCCTGCAGCTGAAGGCGGTGGCCACCTCCTTCAGCGTGCTGACCGCCGACACCGACGCCACCACCGCACCGCTGTTCGCCGATACCGCCTTCTACGTGGCGCTGGTGATGGCCGCCTTCGCCATCCTCTTCGGCACCCGCCACACCGATGCCACCGAGCACCACGAGGGCCTGATCCACGCCGTGGCCTTCGAGTCGCTGGTCAAGCTGGTGGCCTTCGTCACCCTGGGCGCCTACGTCACCTGGGGGATGTTCGACGGCCTGGGCGACCTGTTGGCCCACGCCGAGAGCCAGCTGGAGCTGCAGCGCCAGCTGGCCGAGCAGGACTTCGGCCGCAGCTTCTGGGCCCAGACCCTGCTGGCCATGCTGGCGATCCTCTGCCTGCCCCGCCAGTTCCATGTCGCGGTGGTGGAGAACACCCATCGCGACGACGCGCGCACCGCGCGCTGGCTGTTCCCGCTCTACCTGCTGGCCTTCGCCTTCTTCGTGGTGCCGCTGGCCGCCGCCGGCCTGACCCTGTTCGCCGGCGGCGACGTGGAGCCGGACACCTTCGTGCTGGCGCTGCCCCTGGCCGCCGACAGCACCTGGCTGACCCTGCTCACCTTCATCGGCGGCTTCTCGGCGGCCACCGGCATGGTGATCGTCGCCGCGGTGGCGGTGTCGATCATGATCTCCAACGAGATCGTCATCCCGGCGCTGTTCCGCCTGCGCTGGTTCGACACCAAGGCCCGGGACTACGGCCGGCTGGTGCTGCGCGCGCGGCGCATCACCATCGGCGTGGTGCTGGCCATGGCCTACGGCTTCTACCAGCTGATCGGCGAGTTCACCTCGCTGGCCTCCATCGGCATGCTCTCCTTCGCCGCCGCCGCCCAGTTCGCCCCGGCGCTGATCGGCGGGCTCTACTGGAAGCGCGGCAACCGCCTGGGGGTGATCGTGGGCATGAACGCCGGCTTCGCCATCTGGGCCTACAGCCTGCTGATGCCGGCGATGATCACCGCCGGGGTCCTGCCGGGGAGCTGGATGAGCGGTGGCCCCTTCGGCGTCGCCTGGCTCGCTCCCACCTCGCTGTTCGGCCTCAACGTGGGTGACGGCTTCACCCACGGTGTCATGCTCTCGCTGGGGCTCAACCTCTTCTGCTACATCTTTGTCTCCCAGGTCACCTCCCAGCGGGTGGTCGAGCGTATCCAGGCCTCGCTGTTCGTCGACAGCGTCGAGACCCGCCAGACCTCGGTGAACCGCCCCTGGACCGGCGCCACCACGGTGGGCGACCTCAAGGTGCTGTGCGAGCGCTTCCTGGGCGCGCACCAGGTGAGCCGCGCCTTCGACGACTACGCCCGGCGTAGCGGCAAGCCGCTGGAGGACGGCACCCGCGCCTCCATCGACGTCATCCAGTTTACCGAACGCTTCCTGGCCTCGGTGCTCGGCGCCTCCTCGGCGCGCATCGTGGTCAACTCGGCGCTACAGGGGCGCGGCATCGGCATCTCCGACGTGATCTCCATCGTCGACGAGGCCTCCCAGGTGCTGGAGTTCAACCGCGCCCTGCTCCAGGCCACCATCGAGAACATCAACCAGGGCATCAGCGTGGTGGACCAGAACCTGCGCCTGGTGGTGTGGAACCAGCGCTACCTGGAGCTGTTCCGCTTCCCCGACCACCTGATCCGGGTGGGCGCGCCGATCGACAAGATCTTCCGCTACAACGCCCACAACGGCGAGTACGGCCCCGGCGACTCCGAGGAGCACGTCCAGCTGCTGCTCGACAACATCCGCGAGGGACAGCCCCACCGCTATGTGCGCTACCGCCAGGACGGCAGCGTGCTGGAGGTGCAGGGCAACCCCATGCCCGGCGGCGGTTTCGTCTACACCTACCAGGACATCACCCAGCAGAAGCGCATCGAGGAGGCGCTGATCCGCTCGGAGAACAACATCCGCATCTACACGGACAACGTCCCCGCGCTGATCGCCTACTTCGACAAGGAGTGCCGCTACCTCTTCACCAACCGCGCCTACGAGCAGGCCTTCGGTATCGACCGCAACGCGGTGATCGGCAAGCGGGTGCAGGAGGTGATCCCCGACGAGATGGCCCGCGAGCGTGAGCCCTGGATCGAGCAGGCGCTCTCCGGCGAGCGGGTCAGCTTCGAGGTGTCGCTGCGTCTCCCCGAGGGGCGCCGCTACATGCTGGTGACCTACACCCCCCACTTCGGCGACAGCGGCGCGATACTCGGCTTCTTCGCCCTCTACCAGGACATCACCGAGCGCCGCCTGGCGGAGATCGCCCTCAAGGAGACCAACGAGACCCTCGAGGAGCGGGTCCGCGAGCGCACCCAGGCGCTCTCCGAGGCCAACGCCGCCCTGCGCCAGGAGAACCGCGTGCGCGCGGAGGCGGAGCAGGCGCTGCGCCAGGCCAAGCAGGTGGCCGAGGATGCCAACGCCTCCAAGACCCGCTTCCTGGCCGCCGCCAGCCACGACCTCCTGCAGCCGCTCAACGCCGCGCGACTGTTCACCTCGGCGCTCTCCCAGGAGATGGACGCCGACGACATGAAGCGCACCATCGGCCATATCGATGGCTCGCTGCAGGCCGCCGAGGAGCTGCTCGGCACCCTGCTCGACATCTCCAAGCTGGATGCCGGCGCCCTCACCCCGCGGCGCAGCCACTTCGCCCTGGCCGACATCTTCCGCCCGCTGCGCGCCGAGTTCGAGGTGATGGCCGAGGATCGCGGCCTCGACCTGGTGGTGGTGCCGACCCGCCAGTGGGTCGACAGCGACCCCCAGATGCTGCGTCGGATCATCCAGAACTTCCTATCGAATGCCATCCGCTACACCCAGGAGGGACGCGTGCTACTGGGCTGCCGCCGCCAGGGCGACCGGCTCTCCATCCAGGTGTGGGACTCCGGCCCCGGCATCCCGGCCTCCAAGCAGGCGGAGATCTTCCAGGAGTTCCGCCGCCTCGACCAAGCCTCGCGTCACAAGGAGAGCGAGAAGGGACTGGGGCTCGGCCTCTCCATCGCCGACCGCATGAGCCGGGTGCTGGACCACCCCATTCGGGTGTACTCGCGGGAGGGTCACGGCACCATGTTCGCAGTCGGCGTGCCGGTGGTGGCCCCACGCAGCGAGGCGGAGCAGGCCGAGGAGGCCGCCGCCCCGCGCCGGGCCGGCAACAAGCTGGCCGGCACGCGTATCCTGTGCATCGACAACGAGACGCTGATCCTCGAGGGGATGAAGGCGATGCTCTCCGGCTGGGGCTGCGAGGTGTTCACCGCCACCTCCATCGGCGGTGCCAAGTCGGTGCTGCGCCACCTCGACGGCGACCCCGACGCGATCCTCGCCGACTACCACCTGGACAACGAGGTCACCGGCCTGATGGCTCTGGAGGCCCTCGGCGAGCGGCTGGCCGGCGCGGTGCCCGGCATCGTCATCACCGCCGACCGCACCGAGGAGGTGGCCGAGGAGGTCAGGCGCGCCGGCTACCAGCTGCTGCTCAAGCCGGTGCGCCCCGCCGCCCTGCGCGCCCTGCTCACCCGCACCCTGCAGGCCAGCCGGGCGGAGAAGTAGGCCAAGGAGCAAGGAGCAAGGAG
>NZ_AXCA01000014.1:0-15053 GCF_000475415.1 Halomonas sp. PBN3
TTGCCGGGGGATACTTACTTTGGTAGCGGGGGCCGGATTCGAACCGACGACCTTCGGGTTATGAGCCGGATTTTCAAGGCTGTCGCTAACCTGTGTTGATTGTCACAATATCACGCCAAGCCCCGTGGTTGTAGGGTTCTGGGGGTAAATCCTACGCGGGGGTTACCTCCACCGACATCACTTTACCCCCATCGGTGTTGTCACAAAATGAGAGGCGGGTTTTGCCGCATTTTTGACCGTATGGCCACCCCTTCATATCAGCGATGTGTGATGTAATGGTAGGTGGATTAGCACTACCTGATGTATTGGTCCGATATCCCTCGCCCCGGATCAGCGTCCCCCTAGCTCCAGCGGGCGTTTATGACTCTCGTGCATCACGCCCCCTCCCAATGCGCCCGGTTACGTCCCGCCTGCTTTGCGGAGTAGAGCCCTTGGTCGGCACGCTTGATCGCCGGTTTCAATGAGGTTTCACCTGCCTTGACCAGCGAGACACCCAAGGATGCTGAATACGACAATGTCCCGTCCGCTGTTGAGTCCAGTCCGACCCTGGCCGGGGTGGTGGCAACTGCCTCGCGTAGTCGCTCAGCGATCTGCAGGGCCTCCTCACGGGTCGTGCTCGGTAGCAGCACGGCAAACTCCTCGCCGCCCATTCGGCAGAGCACGTCGCCGTCGCGCAGCACCTGGCGAGCCGTATTGGCAAAGGCCTGCAACACCAGATCCCCCACATCATGGCCGTAGGTGTCGTTGATGCGCTTGAAGTGATCGAGGTCGATGGCAATCAGCGTCAGCGGAGTCGCGCTGCGCTCGGCGCGAGCAATCTCCATGGCCGCCTGGTTCTCCAGGTAACGGCGATTACCCAGGCCGGTGAGAGGGTCGGTGAGCGCCTGCTGCTCCAGTCGAGCCTCCAGTGCCTTGCGCTCGCTCAGGTCGAACACCGTGGCGCGTGAGTACTGGAAGCCGTCCTCGGTCACTTGAGCGGTGGCCTGGATCGCTACCGGCAGTCGGCTGCCATCACGACACAGCAGCTCGCACTCGGCGCTTCCCTCCTGCCCCTCACCCAGCACCTTCTGGAAAGCTGCATCGAAGGCGCTCCGGGTCTCGGGGGTGACGAAGTCGCGGTAGAAGCGTTTATCGATCACCTCGTCGGCGCGATAGCCCAGCCAGTCCAGCTCGGTACGATTGATCTTGACCACCCGGCCATCGCCGTCGAGCGAGTGGTAGCCACAGGGGGCGTGCTCGTAGAGATCCTGTACCTCGCCGGCGTACTGTCGGGCCTCGCGTGAGAACTGCAGGGCACGCTGTCTCAGACCGCGCAAGTGATGGTTGCTCAGCACCCAGAACACACCGAAAGTCACCGACAGCAGATAGACCAGGGCGATGGCCAGCTGCTGTACGGGGTTCTGCTTCAGGAGCCCCACCAGGCTGGGTTTGGGTATCAGGATGCCGAGGCGCCAGGGCTGCGACTCAGGCTGGCTCACTATCATGCCGGCCTGGCTGCGATAGTGCTGGGTGCGAATGTCATGGCTGCGAAACCCGAGCAGATGATCGTTCAGCATGGTCATGCCCTGGTTGCGTGCCGACATGGCCGCCCAGATGCCTGGCCTTCGGCTGATTATCGAATCCCCGAACTGATCTTCCCGACCCTCTTCGCTGGGTAGCAGCCATCTGCCCTGGGCATCTACCAGCAGCACTTCACCGCGGCCCGCCTCCCTGGCATGCGGCAGGTTGGCGGTGATTTGCGACCAGTCGAGAGTGAACAGTAGGACACCGAGGCGTTGCCCACGGTCATCGAAGATCGGTGTGGCGATGTCTATGACCGTGGTTACCGGGGCATCACTGTCCCCGGAGGCTCCCGGGCGCGGGGGAGAGACATACAGGTCACGCGATTGTAGCCGCATGGTCTCCTGGTAGGTGGTCGTGGCTTCGTGTGCCACTACCGGCGGTCGTGGCAGCATTGGCGACGCCGCTGTGGCGACCCACTTGAGCCCGCGAGTGTCGATCACCGCCAGTCGCGTGTAGCGGCCGTAGTGGGTCATCAGCGAATCGAGCAACGCCTCCATCTGATGCCAGTCTTGCTCTGCGGCGGGACCCCATTCCGGAGCTCTGGAAGTGGTCCTTCTAACCAGAAACTGCCGCAGCAGCGGGAGTTCCGCGGTGGCCAGCACCTGGTTGAAGCTTTCGTTCATGCTCCTGAGCAGCATGTCGTACTCGGAGTCGAGGAACGCTTCGGCCGTCTGGCGGCTGCTGTCGATACGCTCCTCGAGGTGAGAGGCAAAAATTGGGTACAGGGTCATGCTGACCAAGGCCACCGGAAGTAGCGTGGCGATCGTCAGGCGTGTCCAGAGAGTGTTGATGTTCAATGGTATGCCCATGAGGCAGTCAGCATAGTGGCCGGGAAGGTCATCAAGAACGGGGCTCTGGCAAGCAGTCGGGCAGTTGCCGCAAGGCCGCCAGCGGCAGGGGGCGGGCAAACAGAAAACCCAGGAGCAGGTCGCACTCGCGGCGCACCATGTCCTCCTGCTCTTCCGGTGTCTCGATCCCTTCCGCCACCACCACCATGTCCATATGGTGAGCCATGGTGATGACACCCTGCACGATGGCTGCAGTGCGTCGGTCCGTCAGGGTCTTCTGCACGAAGCTGCGGTCGAGCTTGACCTTGTGGGTGGGCAGGTCGCGCAGATAGCTGAGACTGGAGAACCCGGTGCCGAAGTCATCCAGCGCCACGCGAACCCCCATGGTCTTGAGCGTTTCCATCAGCTCGATCACCGGCTCGGCACCATCCAGCAGCACGCTTTCGGTCACCTCCAGTTCCAGCAGCTCGGGTGACAGGCCGGTGGTGGCGAGAATGTGACGAACCTCGTCCAGGAAGCCGTCGCGGTGAAACTGCAGGGAGGAGATATTCACCGCGACGGGTAGCGCTCTACCATCACGTGCCTGAAGTTCGGCCATCTCCTGGCAGGCCTGGCGCAGCACCCAGCGTCCCAACGGGATGATCTGTCCGGTATGCTCCGCCAGTGGAATGAACTCACCCGGCGAGACCATGCCGCGGCGGGGGTGATGCCAGCGCACCAAGGCTTCCACACTGCGAATCCGCCCGCTGGCCGCGTCTACCAGAGGCTGGTAGTGCAGCTCGAACTGGTCCTCCTTCAACGCGGCATGCAGGTCGTGGCGCATCAGCACACTGTGCCGAGTGCTCTCCACCCGCCGGCCACGATACCACTGCCAGGTATTGCGACCCTGACGCTTGGCCTGCTGCAGGGCGAGGTCGGCATGCTGCATCAGCTCATGGGGCTGCTCCGGACTGAGACAGTTACAGGCAATGCCGATGCTGACACTCAGCTGCACCAGTTGGCCGTCGACCTCGAACGGTTGGGCGAGGGCGTCCAGCATACGCTTGGCCAGCGCCTTGACGACGGCGCTATTGTCGTAATCCAGCAACAGGATGCCGAACTCGTCCCCCACCAGGCGTGACAGCGAGTCGTTGTCACCCAGCAGTGCCTTCAGCCGCTGAGCCACGGCCACCAGCACCTGGTTGCCCACATGGTGGCCCAGGCCCTCGTTGATCGGCTTGAAGCCATCCAGGTCGAGGTACATCACGGCCATCACGGCTTGCTGCTGCTGGCACTGGTGAAACGACGCCTCCAGGCGATTCGTGAAACTGGTGCGGTTGGGCAGTCCGGTCAGCAGGTCGTGCGTCGCCTGGTAGGCAATCTGCGCATCCTGCTCCTTCTGGCGGGTGATGTCCTGCTGGATACCGATGAAGTGGGTACAGCGATCTTCCTCATCGAATACCGGGCTGACGATCAGGTGGTTCCAGAAGGGCGTACCGTCGCGGCGGTAGTTGCGCAGGGTCACCTCGACATCACGCTGTTCAGCGATCCCGGCACGTATCTCCGCGATTGCCGTGGGGTCGGTCTCGGGGCCCTGCAGGAAGCGGCAGTTCTTGCCCATGACCTCGTCAGTGGGATACCCCGTCATGATGGTGAACGCCGGGTTGACGAATACGATGGGCATGTCCGGCCGACGGGCATCCACCATCAGCATGCCGTTGGGGCTGGCATCGAAGCCACGCTTGAGAAGCCGCAGATCCTCGATCTGTCGCTTGCGCTCGGTGATATCACGGCATACGCCATACACCCCGGCAATCTCTCCGTCGATGGTGACGGGGAAATTGGTGACCTCAAGGTCATAGACGAACTGCCCGGCGTGGGTGCCGCGGGTTTCGTAGGTGATCGCCTCGCCACGGCGGGCAGTAGCGAAGCCCTCCCGGGTAAGTTGGCGATAGGCCGGGTAGACCAGTTCGTTGTAATGCCGTCCGATCAGCTCGGCCTCGGGATAGCCGGTGATGCGCTCGAACGCGGCATTGCAGCGCTGGATGTATCCCTCCAGATCAAACTCGTAGACCCCGTCGGGGTGATTGACGAACAGCGAGCGGTGCCATTCCGACAGTGAGCGGTGCTCGCGGATGTCGTTGTCACGCAGCATTGCCAGGGCAATCATCGCCGCCGCCCGCTGCAGCCAGCGGCGGCCCTCTGGGGTGGGCTTGCGAGGTGTTGGGTAGTAGGTCCCGAAGGTGCCCAGCAAGGCTCCATCCGCGGTCATCACCGGGCTGGACCAGCAGGACCGCAAACCTTCGGCCAAGGCCGCCTCTCGCAGTGCCTCCCAGCGTGGATCGGTGGCAATGTTCTCGCTTACCACCAGGCGTCGCTCGAAGGCGGCCGTGCCGAAGGACGCGACCCCGGGGGCCACCGGCACGTCCTGCAGGCGCTTCGTGTAGAACGTCGAGAAGCGATGGCTGGGTAGCAGGCTGAGGGTGCAGCGCCTGGGCTCATAGCGCATGAAGGCCACGGTGGCGTCGGGCAGCACCATGTTCAGCCAGTTCGCAATGGCGTCCAGGGTGCGCTCCAGCGGAGCCCGCTGAGCGATCAGCTCATGGATAAGCTGTTGGGCTTCCAGCAGCGAAAACTCGTCTTGCACGCGACACTCCCTGTCACCAGCCGGCCTTCGAGGTGATTATCGCCCACCTTTAGCACAATTTGGCGATGATTTGTGAATCCTGTGCCTTTCATTGTTCCGGCGCCCAGCAAGGCACCGTAGTCAGCCGCGCTCATCGTGGACGTTCAGTTTATCGGCCAGGTAGTGATTGGCTGCCACCGCCGCACCTCCCTTCTCGTTCCCTCCTCTGCCATCACGTGCTCCTCGGGCATTCTTCTTACACCTCAGGTGGCGCTATTCTGAGTGCCCATGCTGGTGATCGGCCCTGTCAGTGGCGGTCGGGAAGGAGGGGGTAAGGAGGCTTTTTGGCTTCGGTGAAAGGCACAAAATCATGGTGGTATTTCCATGCAATCTTCTTCTGGATGGGTGGGGTGGTGCCCCCTGAAAAGGTTGATGAGAGGTGGGTTTAAAGGGTTGATAGTGAAGAAAATAAACACCATCTATCGACTGTATTTTTGGGTGAGATGCAATGTGAAAGGGGGTTTTTTAATGGTATTTGCTATCTATTTATAAAATTGGATAGCAATAAAGGTAGTGTTTTAGATAAATATGATGTTCAGATATTTGGGAAAATCTTTGTCATTCCTCACAAAAATGCGTGTCAGGGTTGGTAGCATGGGACAGACATCATGCTGCATGAGGCCTGTGCATGGAGAACGTGCCACTGACCAGAATCCACGTGCCTGCAGGAGGGCTGGGAAGAATTCACGAGGCCTCCCTGGCGATGGCCAATCGCGTCCCCGTCTCCGAATGGTTGGCGGACGCCACCTGCCCGGCGCTGGGCTTCCACTACCCGATCTGTGTTCGCCAGATGCAGCGTCACTACGAGGTCGTCAGTGGATTCCGCAGTTTTCAGGTCATCCGTGCTGCGCTGGAACCAGGTGATGAGGTCGCCGTCCATCGGGTGTCCGGTAGTGAGGTCGAGCTGGTTCGAACCGCCTTATTCCATCTCGTGCTGGATTCGTTGATGCATTGCCCTGACTCATACGACGCCAGAGAGCGGGTCTATCGACAGCTCACCGAGCTGACTCGTGCCCTGCGGAAGGAGTTTGAGATACGGCTCCCACGGGAATACGCCTCCCGGAACCTCAAGCGAATCATGGGGATTACGCATAGAAAGCTACGCCACAAGCGCTCTCGCAGGAGTGAGCTGGAGAGATTGGTGGAGAGAGGTTGAGATGAATATTTCGGTGGATGTCGAGCGTCTGGCAGAGCTGAGCCAGGTTTCCAGCAGTGAGGTGGCGTCGCTGCTGGAGCTCCTGCGCCCGCCTGAGGATATGACACATCTCGAGCTGGTCATGTCCAACCTGCAGAAAGCCCTGAGGGCTTTGTGTGACACGCCGGGAGTCATGCACTCCCTGCAGGAAGAGGCGTCGAAGGGCGAGAGCCGGACAGGAATCCTGGCTTATCAGGATGTGCTGGACCGAATCGTGGCGGTTCTTGCCCGCGGCAGGGTGCCCGGCAGCCCTGATTCCTGGTGGAGCCGTACAGGGCGTCAGCGCGGCATCATCAACGAGCACCCCGAATGGGCGATGCTGATCCTCCTTCCCGATAATGAGTGCCACGACAGCTCGGTCTACTGGCAGCATGCGGGTGCGGTCCTCGCCTGTGCGGCGCTGCAACGGGCGCGGCATGGCGGCGGGGTTGGCTCGGAAATTACTGCGGCGTGTCGCGTCATCCGTTCGGTCGCCAACGGCAACCAGCCGATGGGCCTTTTGAATCCCGTTGCGGCCGAGTTGGCCCTGACGGATTACCACGCCCAGCATCTGCTCGAGGCAGGAGAGCCCAGGCATGGTGTGGAGGGCGTCGAGCTGCTGGTACGCAAGGTGCTGGTCTACCAGGGAAAGTCTCGACAGGGAGGCGGCGGTGGTGGAGGCCATGCCTCACCCCCTTCCACCGAAACGCATGTCGAGTCGCGCGATGAGGACGATCCTGAGCCGGAGGGGCCGGAGCGCTCGGTTCAGGTCATGGAGGTTCCTGGGGGGCTTCCGGCGCAACGCCGGCAACGCACGGTCGGGCTGCATCCGGATGAGATGCAGACAATGCGAGGGGTCTCGTTCGTCGAGCGGAAAGCGTCACCGACGGCGGGACATGACCTGGTCGACGTGTATCGGTATCAAAAAGGCCATTTGCACCACATCAGCCGTAACAATCAGCGATTGCCATATCGCTACGCCAGCCTCAGCCATATAGAGCTGGCTGTCGTTGCCCAGCAGGCCTACGACCTTTATGCAGGAAAGAAGAGATTCGAGGACAGGGATGCCGATGGGGAGCTGGCTGGCGTGCTCCTGATGCTGATGTTGTGGCTGGGCCGCCCGGTCGACCAGCTGCTGACGATGCGCATCTATTCCGGAAGACAGGCACTGCCGAAAAATCGTAAGGATCTGCTTGCCTATCTCCTGGAGGAGGAGGCCTTCGTATTACCGATCCCCTCGCCTGCGGCACGAAATGAGCTTCAGGATGACGCCAAGCGATTACTGGAGCGCGCCGGCGAGGCGCCGCCTGCATTGACCGATGAGGTTGTGATCATCGGCCTCCCGGTGAGGGTGGGACAATTCATTTCGCGGATCCAGCGGCAGCATCAGAGACGCTCACGGTACGCTGAATTGTTTCCCGCCGATCGTCGGGAGGCCATCCACACCGCCATGTCTCAGGCCGTATCGACGATCAATCGGGCTCACCGTATGCGGCTGACTCCCCTGCGCATTTCCCAGACGCTGTTCGATGAGATCGTCAGGCACTCGAGTGACTGGGTAGATGGCTACCTGTTGACGGGGCATGCCTTCACCGTCACCGAGGTTGCAGCTCATTACCACAGCGTGCCGGCGACGTATCTCGAGTCACTGTTCTGTCGTGCCGTGGCATCGCTGCGTGACGCCCTGTATCGCCATCTCACTATCGGGGAGGCGAACGCTCTGGAGCCTGTTCGGCCTCCATCGAATACCGGGGACCATGGCAGTAAATTGAATATCCGGCCGCGTCTTGTGAGGCGGCTTGTCGACCACCTGCAGCATGAGCTCAGAGCGGCCCGCCGGTTACCACCCAGTGAGGAGGCGGCGCGCCAGGTGCATAACCACTTGGTGGCTCATATCGCATTCTGGGTGCTGTTCGCCACGGGCTATCGCGCGGTCAACGATCTGGTGTTTCGCTGGAGAGAGATCGACCTCGAGACCGGCCTGCTGGTGATATCGGACAAGGAACACGAGAGCATGAGCCAGTCGCGGGTTGTCTGGCTGTTGCCGCAGCTACGCGAGCAGCTGCACCTGTACGCCTGGCATCTGGAAGTGTTGCAGATGCAGCTCTATCAACGGGTCACCCTGTACGATCACATCGAGTCATTATTGGGCGACCCGTGCCCTGACGTGCCGCTGTTGTTTTTCGTCAGCGAAAGCTGGCAGATGGTCAAAATATCTCCCGTGAATCTGCGTCGGCAAGTGCCGCTGTTCAGCCTGCCGATCAATGCTGGCCGGCATTACCTGCGCAGTCGACTGCGGGCGGCAGGGTGTCGTGGAGAGCTGGTCAATGCATTCATGGGCCATGCCCAGCATGGACAGGAGCCATTCGCGGCGTTTTCAACCCTGTCGCCCGTCTCGATGTTTGCCGAGCTGGCGCCGGTAATGGAAAAGCTGCGTCGTGAGGCCGGCTGGACGCCGCAGAGGGGGATGGCAGATGTCTGAGCCATTCAGCTCCGTATGGAAGGGCTGGAATCTCCTGGTGCTACCGGAAGCCGCCGGCGGCGCAGAGGCGCGGCGTCGGCAACAGCTGCGGCCACGGCAACAGGGGCAGCTCGAGGTGCTGGCCCAGGTCAATGAGTTTCATCCCGGGCTGGTCAGCGGTGAGCGCGACATCACAGTGCCAGATGACCTGCCTCAGCAGTGGGTGGATCACATCCTGAGCAAGGCAGGCGCTTCAGCGGCCGCGAGTCGCCACAAGGTGAATTTCCTGGTGCAGGGGCTGCGCCAGGGAGAGCGGCAGCTGGGCTGGCAGGTCAGGGTGCCTGCGCCCATGCACCATGTGCAGCCGGAGGCCAGCCCATTTACGCCTGACGCACTGGTCAGACTGAATGCCTATCGGGATTGGTGTCGCCTGGTGGAGGAGGGCCTCCAGACGGATCAATTCCACGACCTACTGCAGCAAGGCAATGGGCTCAAGGGGCATCGGCGCCTGGAGTCCGAGCACATCAGCTGGGGACTGTTGATGTACCTGGCCATCACCCGTGATGGCCTGCTGGCCAGGAAGGCGGTCAACTCGCTGCCACTGGCGGCAGCTACGCTGGCGACCTACGGTGGGACGGCCTGGTGCCTGCTACATGAGTCGCCGCCTGAGGATATGCCTGAACCGGTGCCACCGCGCAGCCGCTGGCTGCTCGGAGCGTCGACGCTGGCGGTGCTGATGCGGCATCTCGACCGATATGGAGACCCACAGCAGCAGGCGAAGACCACCTCCTACAAGACTGCCAAGGAGTTCTCTGCCACTGCGTGGAGTGCCTTCTGCCGCGCCGTGGGGGCGGACAAGAGCATGACGCTGCCAGCATGTCAGGCGATGGCGGCTACCGCCTTGCGACTGCATGTGCCGCGTTACCTGGTGGATAGTGCCCTCGGCAAGCATGCAGTGACATCCATCGACGAGCCGCGGTGGCAGCAGCTGCTGTCGGGTGGGTATGTCCAGCACGCGGGGCTGGCGGAGGATGAGGAGGAGAGGCCACCTTTCCCCGGCAGCCAGCCGGCTGTACCGGATATGCCGGTGGAGCGCGACCAGCCAATCTACAAGGCACGGGAGCTGTTGGCGGGCCTGCGTGGTTGGTTGAGCCCGACGCGGGAGACGAAGCGCCGTACCTACGCTGCCATCACCGCGCGTCTGGAGGAGACGCTTGCCGAGACCCGGCGCATGGTGCCCATTGCTGAATGGATCTGTCGTTGGCTGTATTACCTGCACGTGGACATGAAACGGAAGCAGTCGACGCTGCATACCTATCTGGGATCCGCTCTGCCGATATTGAAGTACATCGGTGATACACCGCTTTCGCCATCACGTCTCACCGAGCTGGTAGATGCCTATCAGCAGGTCATCGAGGAGGGCAAAACCGAGAAGAACCGTCACTATCGCTGGACAGTGCTACATGGCTTTCACAATTTCCTGGTCAGCGAGCTGGGGCTGGCCAAGGTGAAGATGGAGTTGGTGGGCAGTGGGGCGGGCGTCACCTACCATGCCGATGCCAACATCCTCTCGGAGACTGAATACCAGCTCGTGGCCGAAAGGCTGAAACTCATGGATCCCAGCATACTGGGCAAGATCCGCTACTGGGTCTGCGTCCTTGGGTTTCGTGCCGGGTTACGGATTGGTGAGGTACTCTCGATCCAGATCTGCGATGTCCAGCTCAAGAAACGGGTGCCGGATACCGATGTGGTGCTATTGGTGCGTGACAACGAATACGTTGCCAACAAGAGCTACAGCTCGCGTCGGCAGCTCCCCCTGCACCACTTGTTGACCGAGGAGGAGCTGGGGCCGTTCAAGGACTACGTCATCAATCGCCAGGAGATGTCGCGACACCCTCGTGTCATGCTGTTCGGCGAAGGCGGTGAGTCACTGGCTCCGTTGCGCGACGACAAGGTCTCGCCAGCGATTCATGAGGTGATGCGGCGCGTGACAGGGGATCCCAGTGTCCGCTTTCACCATCTGCGCCACTCGTTGGCCAACAATCTGCTGCTGGCATTCCATGGCATTCCGGCGCCCTGGGCGGCACCGGCTCACCTGAACGCGTTATGGTATGAAATCACCGGGGGCGTGGTCTCGCGCCAGGGGCTGCACTTTATCGCCCAGGTCATGGGGCATTCATCTCCGGACGTTACCCTGCGCAGCTACCTGCATTGCACCGAGTGGCTGATGGGGCATTACCTGCAGCACGAGCCGCACTCGGTGGAAGGGGCGCGCCGCCCCTCGCCAGCCGTGGAGCTGGAAGCGCTGGCGGAACTGCTGGGGCTGAAGCCCGCGCGTGTTCGCAAATGGAAGCAGCGTTATGGCGAACGGCCGGCGATATGGTTGAGCAAGGCCTTCAAGGCGTGTCCTATCACCGATGTGGAGGACCGTGAGCCACAACCATTCCCGGCGCTTGCGGGCATCACCCCTGTGGAACACGACCGCCTGCATCACCTCTCGCTGGAAAGCCTGGAAACCCTGCTGGATGCCCGTAATCGTTACTCCCCTGAAGAGCTCGAGCGAATTTTCAGCTTGAGGGAAGGGGAGGTGGCGCGGCTGATGGAGGCCGAGCGGCGTGTGTTGTCGCTACGGACGCGGCGCGGCAGCCGCGCCCACCGCCACTGTCGAGCCACCAAGGGCAAGCAACAGACTGACGCGCAAACCGACCTGCCTCGATTGCCGCGCCCCCATGCCATATCGGAACGGCGCATCATCAACGCCCTGTACCAGGTCATCTGGAGGGACTGGTACGAAAAGTCGCCCGAGGTGCTGCTCGAGCACTTGCGCTACTTCTACGCGTACCATCGTGCGACAGAGGGCCACGTGTGGATACGGGATGCCGATACTGGGCTGGCATTTGTCAGTTGGGTGCTGAGTCTCCACTCGGGGGTGCGGGCCAATATCGAGGTGACTCCCACTGCGCGCTCGCCACTGACCGCAAAGCAGCAGCTCAGTGAGTGGAAGAAGCGCCTGCCATCGCAGCGGCACAAGGTGCAGTGGCGAACAAAGCCCGCCGGCAGGCGTTATGCCAACGAACTGGGTACGGGCAACGTCGCGCTGCGTGTGGTCAACGAGGGGAAAGAGGCGTTGAGCGTGTATCCCGTGCGCTATGTGCTGGTGATGGCGTGCATCGTGATGACTGCACAGCAAAGTGCTTAGGAGCGCTATCGCTCAGTAACAGAAGGTCGTGGGCCATAGGAGGGCCACCTTTTCTGGACAAATCACTACCTGCTCAACTAGTGTTAATTAGATGTTTCTCAAAGGCTGCTATCGACCCATAGGAGACATGCCAAAAAAAATAGCAGCAGACACGTTTAGCCCAAATAGAATTTGTACCTTAATAACTAATGAATAAATTAGATGTGAGGTAAGCAAATGAAAATACTTCCTATCATACTTGTAATCTCTTTTTTCCTCCAAGCTTGTGCCACAGGGGAAAGAATGCGAGGCGTCAGCGAAGGCATGACCAAAGAAGAAGTTGTATCTCAACTTGGAGAGCCGGATGGTTACAGGCGTAGTGGAGACTATGAGGCTTTTCAGTATACAAACCGACTTATCAGTGGGTGGTCATGGGATCGTACGGACTATACCGTGATTTTCGATAATGAAAGGGTTGTTGAATATGGCCCTGGCAAGGTGCGTGAGAGAGATTCTGGCACTGGAACATTGATATTGGTTCCTGTCAGGTAGATAAATGTTGATAACGATGAGACCCTAAGAGTTTCCTGATTACTCATGTTGATCAGCCACCACCTCGTCAGCCTGGCCTACACTGATGGTATATCCAGTAGAGGAGGCGGCGTCATGGCACGTAATCCTATCCAGTTCCAGGCCGGCCTGTCGTTGCCGGCGTTTCTCGAGCAGTACGGCACGGAAGCGCAGTGCCGGGCGGCCCTCTACCGGCATCGCTGGCCCAAAGGGTTCGTATGCCCCGACTGCGGCAACACCACCGGCTGCCGGTTATCGCGCGGGCTCTACCAGTGCCATCACTGCCATCATCAGACCTCGCTCACCGCCGGTACCATCTTCCATGGTACTCACCTGCCGCTGACCACCTGGTTCCTGGCGATCTATCTGCTCACCCAGCGCAAGAGCGGCATTTCGGCGCTGCAGCTGTCCCGGGAGCTCGGCGTCACCTACAACACGGCCTGGAAGCTCAAACACAAGCTGCTGCAGGTCATGCTCGAGCGTAACCAGAGCGAGCGGCTTGGCGGGCGCATCGAGATCGATGATGCCTACCTGGGCGGCGAGCGGCCGGGAAAGCGCGGACGCGGCGCCGAGCACAAGTTCCCGTTCGTCGCCGCGGTGCAGACCGATGAGGCGGGGCACCCTCGGCGCGTCCAGTTGCGCCGCGTGAGCGGCTTTACCCTGGCCGAGGTGCGCCGCTATGCCCGCGCCGCCATCGTACCCGGTAGTCGAGTGGTCAGTGATGGCCTGGTGTGTTTCCGGGCCTTCGCGTCACTGGACTACCCCCATGAGCGCATCATCACCGGCAGTGGCCGTGCCAGCACGCAGATCCCTGCGTTCAACTGGGTCAACACCGTGCTGGGCAACGTCAAGAACGCCATCACCGGCACTTACCATGCGATCCGTGGTCACCATGCCCCGCGCTACCTGGCCGAGTTCGAGTACCGCTTCAACCGGCGCTATGACCTCAAGGCCATGCTGCCGCGCTTTCTGACGGTGGCGGCCAGAACACCGCCAATGCCTTACCGGCTGCTGAAGCTGGCTGAGCCATATGCGTAATCAGGAAGAGTTTTTCCACATACGGGTTCCTCTGCCGCAGTTGATCTTCTTCATCATATTCTTCTCGAGAGAGCGATGAGGATAAATTAAGTAGGCACACTCGACATGTCGAAAATTGGCAAGCGCTTTCCCATTGGGTTTGATTCTTCGCTCGACGTGTTTCGCAAGGTGGAACGAGACTGGGCCGACCTCAATAGCAATACCACGCCAGACGCGTTGTTCAATTTTGTGGTCACCGCGCATTCTTTAGTCGATTGGGTGCAGAATGATCCGGGGATCTCAGACCTAGCGAAGCGAGAGTGCGAGAAACTCGCGAAAACCGATCAATGGTTACGCGCGTGCCGTGATCTCGCAAACGGTAGCAAGCACTTTGTTATTAATCGATACGAGCCTACGGTAGAATATTCCGATGTCTCCAGTGGCTACGGTAAGGGTCGTTACGGTGTAGGAGTCCACGGGCAAGGTGAGTGGAGCATCATCGTCTCATGGAATGGCGGCAGATACCCAGCGCTAAAATTCGCTGATCACGTCGTTGACGTGTGGTCGACATTCTTTCGAAATCATGACCTAACTGATAATTCGGCGGTATGATTCTGAGATGTTAAACATCTTCTGGGAGGGGGTATGGCAAGATTTCCAATTCTTATCACTTTCGCTCTGGCGATGAGTTTTGCTGGCTGCGCCACGGAGCGTACTACCGCTCCAACTATCGAGGCTGCACCGAGAGAGGGGCTGAATCTTCAAAGCCCGATCATGGCTTCCGTCTTTGATGGAAGAAGCAACGTTACATCACAGTAAGAAGCAGTTGAAGTCCTAAAATCAGACCTGACCCGAATCTATGGATTTAATCTTGAATGGGCGCCGTATTTCGAGGAAATCCCCTCTGGTCGAGTGGCCGTCCGCATCAGGCTAGTCACTCTTGGTGCATCATTTGATAGTAGGATTATCTCTTCTGCCGCCTATGCCAATGCTATCCAATCCGCGCAATTTTCGGCAACAGGTCCATGGGGGGCAGTTGTTGGTACCGCATCAGAAAGTTCATCCGTTTTTGCAACTTCCTTCAGCGGTGAAGGGTGGTGGAACGGTGCGGCTTGGGTAGACTTAGAAATTCAAGACAATCGCGGACCATCGAGCACCTCTTTTACCGTTCCCTTCGTTGCTGAGCACAGAGAATCAAATATGTGGGGTTATTCCTCTGGAGATAAATCGGCGAAGACGGCTTGGAAGCAGGTGTCTGCTCAACTTATCCGTGGTATGGATGCGGTGTTGAGGGCAGTGCGTGATCAGGAATGAAGATAACTAACATCACGCTTCGTGCGATGTTAAGCGCCTCCTTGAGCTACTCCGTTTCCGTTCGGCAAAGCGCTCACTCGACGCGTCTGAGTAAGGACGCTATATCATCTTGCGCTGAAAGTCCGTCTCTGGACGGATAGCGACGGCCTAGAGGCTAAGCCGTCGCTGGTTCTCGCTAGACCTCGGTCTGTTCAGCCATGACCAATGCGTCATCCACATCAATCCCTAGGTATCTGACGGTGCTTTCGAGTTTCGTATGGCCTAAGAGCAGTTGTACGGCTCTCAGGTTTTTCGTACGACGGTAAATAAATAAGGTAATCCCC
>NZ_AXCA01000015.1:0-2542 GCF_000475415.1 Halomonas sp. PBN3
CTACCGCGACCATGCCGGCAAAGGCGGCGAGCACGTTCATTGGAGATATGCAGCATGCGATATGATTGGTGTTATACCGCCGAACTATACTTAATTATTAGGAATTTCAATAGGATGGGAGGGGGTGGTCGCGCAGCATAATATTGTTGAACGCGCGTGCGCGTTCAAGTGGAATATCAAGCATGCTACATAATACAACTGTTAGGCCAACAGGGGAGATAGATATGAGTCGTGCAACAAACATCTTAAGCGTAACGCTGGCCGCCGCTCTCTTCAGCGGCGGGCTCTTGTCCGTCGTCTACTCATCTGACGCATCCGCCCAATCCGTGATTGAGTCGCAAGTTGACGGTGAGTTTGAGGGGTGGGAAGGCGAGACAGTAGTGAAGCTCATGAATGGCCAGATTTGGATGCAGGCGGAGTACTACTACGAGTACCACTATGCATACATGCCCGACGTTCTGATCTACCAGTCAGGTGGTGGCTGGAAGATGAAGGTCGATGGCATAGACAAGGCTGTCAGGGTTGAGCAGCTGCGGTGAGGCGTTGGCCTAACAATTCGTTCAAGCCGACGCCTTCGGCGCGGCTTAACTCGGGCGTTGGGCGGCATCATTCTTCACTGTCTATATGACTACCTGATTACGCATGTTGATCAGCCACCATTCCGCCAACCTGTCCTATACTGAGGTTATATCCAGTAGAGGAGGCGACGTCATGGCTCGCAACCCTATCCAGTTCCAGCCCGGCCTGTCGCTGCCGGCCTTCCTTGAGCAGTACGGCAGCGAAGGGCAATGCCGGGAGGCTCTCTTTCAGCATCGCTGGCCGCGGGGCTTCGTCTGCCCCGACTGCGGCAACACGACCTACTGCCAACTCTCGCGTGGGCTCTACCAGTGCCATCGCTGCCATCATCAGACCTCGCTGACCGCTGGTACGATCTTCCATGGTACGCACCTGCCGCTGACCACCTGGTTCCTGGCGATCTATCTGCTCACCCAGCGCAAGAGCGGTATCTCGGCACTGCAGCTGTCCCGGGAGCTCGGCGTCACCTACAACACGGCCTGGAAGCTCAAACACAAGCTGCTGCAGGTCATGCACGAACGCAACCAGGGAGAGACGCTCTCCGGGCGCATCGAGATCGATGACGCCTACCTGGGCGGTGAGCGGCCGGGAAAGCGTGGGCGCGGCGCTGAGCACAAGTTCCCGTTTGTCGCCGCCGTGCAAACCGATGAGGAGGGGCACCCTCAGCGGGTTCAGCTGCGCCGTGTGAGCGGCTTTACCCTTGCCGAGTTACGTCGCTACGCCCAACAGGCCATTGCGCCTGGTAGTCAGGTCATCAGCGACGGCCTCGGCTGTTTCCGAGCCTTCGACACCCCTACCTACGCCCACGACCGTCACATCACCGGAGGTGGGCGTGCCAGTGTGGAGAACCCTGAGTTCAACTGGGTCAACACCCTGCTGGGTAACGTCAAGAACGCCATCACGGGCACTTACCATGCCATTCGCGGGCAGCATGCCCCACGCTACCTGGCCGAATTCGAGTACCGCTTCAATCGGCGCTATGACCTCAAGGCCATGATTCCGCGCTTTCTCACGGTGGCGGCGAGGACCCCGCCGATGCCATATCGGTTCCTGAAGATGGCTGAGCCTTATGCGTAATCAGGTATGACTAAATATAGGCATAAACATAGAGATCATTGCGTAGGTATTGGCAGAGGTGCTGATCGAAAGATTTGCCACCGTTCTAAACAAGAGGTCTTTCATGGAATGCTTCCGGATTGATGAGAGCGGGTATACAGGATTCGACCTATTAAACGCTGAGCAACCCTTCCAAGGTGCAGCGGCCGTTTCCATAAACGATGAAGAAGCTGAGCGATTAATCAAGGAGCACTTTCCCAGCTTGCAGGCGACTGAACTCAAGTACCAGGCGCTGTCCCGTCGGCCAAAGAATCACCCAAGATTGCTCGGTTTGCTGGGTGATATCCATACTAACTACAAGTGTGTGACCTATGTCTGTGACAAGCGCTTCCTCCTGTTACTGATCTTCTTGGACTATGCAGTCGAGCCGTTTTACTTCGAAAGAGGGATCGATTTTTATGCTGATGGCCAGAACTATTCGCTAGCTTCACTGCTATATTTTGCTGGCCCCACCCTTCTGGATAAGGGTGCCTTCGATGCTCTGTTGGCCGCTTTTCAAACTGCAATGAAGGAGAAGACCAGGAAAGCTCTGGAAGATCTCGTCACAGCAGCACGCAAGACAAAGTGGAATCAGCTACCAGAAGCCATAGGGCCTCTGGCGGGTTATGGAGCTCCGGAGTGCTTATCGGCGATAGCGACGCCTGGTGTCAGCACTGATGCTGCCTTGGTCGTTCTCCAATCCCTGATAAGCCGAATGGAGGTTATGGCTGACGGGCCATATCGGGTTGAGCACGATCAATCAAAAAACCTGCTCTCCTACCACAACTTATTGGAGCGCTACATCAATCATGACGACGAGATTGAGTTTCGGCAGTCAGAAATCGCAAGTATTAAATAAATAAGGTAATCC
>NZ_AXCA01000016.1:0-15370 GCF_000475415.1 Halomonas sp. PBN3
GGCTCGCCGAGTGGGGCCGCCAGCCCCTGCCGATCACCGCCGCCGCCTGGCTGGACGGCGCCCTGCACCTGCGCCTGGAGGGCGGCCCCAGCTCGGTGGCCGCCACCGCCGAGCGCCTGGGGGGCGACGAGCTGCTCGACGGCTTCTGGGAGGCCCTGCGCGAGCAGCGCCTGGACTTCTTCGCCGCCGAGGACCCGCGCGCGCTGTGGCGGCTCTCGCTGCCCCACCACACCCCAGCGCTGGAGCTTCCGGGCGTCACCGCCGAGACCGACGTGCTCTACGACTGGGCCGGCTGCCAGCGCTGGGTGCGCAGCGACGCCGACGCCGAGGCGATCCGCGCGGTGGCGCGACGGGCCGGTGGCCACGCCACCTGCTGGCGCGGCCCCGGCGGCGCGGCGGTGGACACGCCCTTCACCCCGCTCGAGCCGGTGGTCGAGAAGTACCACCGCAACCTCAAGACCCAGCTGGACCCCAAGGGGATCTTCAACCCGGGCCGGCTCTACGCGGCATTCTGAGACACGGGGAGACGCCACCATGCAGACGCACTTCACCGCGGAAGACCTCCAGAAGCCGCATATCCGCGAGGCCGATCGGGTGCTGCGCACCTGCGTGCACTGCGGCTTCTGCAACGCCACCTGCCCCACCTACCAGCTGCTGGGGGACGAGCGCGACGGCCCGCGCGGGCGCATCTACCTGATCAAGGAGATGCTCGAGGCCCCCGAGGGCAGCGACAAGGTGACCGAGGAGACCCGCCTCCACCTCGACCGCTGCCTCACCTGCCTCAACTGCGAGACCACCTGCCCCTCGGGGGTGGAGTACCACAAGCTGATCAACATCGGCCGCGCCGAGGTCGAGCGCCGGGTGCCCCGCAAGGCCTCGGAGCGCGCACTGCGCTATGGCCTGCGCAAGGCGCTGGTGGAGCCCAGGCGCTTCCAGGCGCTGCTCAAGCTCGGCCTGACCTTCAGGCCACTGGTGCCGGGCGTGCTCAGAGACAAGATGCCGCCCGCACCGGTGGATGCCGGAAGGCGCCCCGAGGGCAGGCAGCACGCCCGCCGGATGCTGATCCTGGAGGGCTGCGTGCAGCCGGGGCTCTCGCCCAACACCAATGCGGCCACCGCCCGGGTGCTGGATCGCCTCGGCATCGGCCTCACCCCGGTGGCCGAAGCCGGCTGCTGCGGCGCCATCGACTTCCACCTCAACGCCCAGGACGAGGGGCGCGCCCGGGCGCGGGCCAACATCGACGCCTGGTGGCCGCAGATCGAGGCCGGTGTCGAAGCCATCGTGCAGACCGCCAGCGGCTGCGGCGCCTTCGTCAAGGAGTACGCCGAGATCCTCGCCGACGACCCCGACTACGCCGACAAGGCCGCCCGGGTGAGCGAGCTGGCGAAGGACCTGGTCGAGGTGCTGCGTGACGAGGCCCTGGACGACCTCGAGGTGAAGCAGGGCCGCCGGCTCGCCTTCCACTGCCCCTGCACCCTGCAGCACGCCCAGAAGCTCGGCGGCGCCGTGGAGGGCGTGCTGACCCGGCTCGGCTTCGCGCTGACCCCGGTGGCCGACGCCCACCTCTGCTGCGGCTCGGCGGGCACCTACTCCATCACCCAGCCGGAGCTCTCGAAGCAGCTGCGCGACAACAAGCTCAACAACCTCGAGGCCGGCAACCCCGAGGTGATCGTCACCGCCAACATCGGCTGCCAGACCCACCTGGCCGGCGCCAACCGCACCGAGGTGCGCCACTGGATCGAGATCGTGGACGAGGCGCTCGCCTAGCAACCGCCTCCGAGCCTGCTCACCCCCTGCAACAGCGTTCCATCATCAAGAGGAAGACCACTCATGAAGACCAAGCCAGCCCTGACCCTGACCGACGTCAACGCCATCCTCGATGCCGCCCAGCAGGAGGCCGAGGCTAACGGCTGGGGCGTGACCATCGCCGTGGCCGACGACGGCGGCCACCTGCTCGGCCTGCGCCGCCTGGATGGCGCGCCGCCCTTCAGCGCCGAGGTCGCCGCCCAGAAGGCCCGCAACGCCGCCATCGGCCGTCGCGAGACCCAGGCCTTCGAGGAGATGATCAACGGCGGGCGCACCGCCTTCGTCACCGCCCCCATGCAGTCGCTGCTGGCCGGCGGCGTGCCGGTGCTGGTGGACGGCGAGGTCGCCGGCACCGTCGGCATCTCCGGGGTCAAGCCAGACCAGGACGTGCAGGTCGCCCGCGCCGGGGTGGCCGCCATCGGTTGAGGCCATCGCCTCCGCGCAGGCGCTGCAGTAAGCTACAGGGCCCCCGCCACACGGGGGCCCTTGCGTTGGAGAAGAGGATAAGATGCCACTGCTTGCCTTCCTGGCGCCGCTCGGCGCCGTGTTGATCTGGTCGGGCAACATGACCATCAACCAGCTCACCGTCGGCGCCATCGCCCCCAGCAGCATTGCCTTCCTGCGCTGGGTGCTGGCGCTCGCCGTGCTGACGCCCTTCCTAGCCCCGGCGGCCTGGCGCCATCGCGACACGCTCCGCCGCGAGTGGCCGAAGCTCGCCGTGCTGGGCCTGCTCGGCATGGGGCTGTGGCAGGGGCTCGCCTACGTGGCCGCCGAGACCACCAGCGCCACCAACATGGGCATCCTGGCCGCCATGGTGCCGCTGCTCACCGTGTTGCTCAGCGCCCTGATCCTGCGCGAGCCGCCGAGCCTCGGTGGCGTGGCCGGCGGTGCCCTGGCGCTGTTCGGGGTGACCATCCTGCTGGGGCGCGGCAACCCGCTGTCGCTGCTGGAGCTGACCGTGGCCAAGGGCGACGCCCTGATGCTGGTGGCCGCCACCTGCTACGCCCTCTACGGGGTGATGCTCAAGCGCTGGCCCATCGACCTGCCGCCCTGGGTGCTGCTCTACGGCCAGGTGATCTTCGCGGTGCTCTTCCTGCTGCCGCCCTACCTGCTGGGCCCCATGACCCCGGTGGACGCCGGCAACGTCGGCCTGATCCTCTACGCCGGCATCCCCGCCTCCATCGTCACCACCTTCCTGTGGATGCTGGCGATCCGCCGCATCGGCGCCAGCCAGGCCAGCATCTTCATCAACCTGATGCCGCTGTTCAGCGCCATCATCGCCATGCTCGCCCTGGGCGAGCGCATCGCGGCCTTCCACTTCCTCGGCGGCGCGCTGATCCTCGCCGGCGTGATCATGGCCCAGACCCTGACCCGGCCGCTGGTATGCGCCGCACCCCGCGCCGCCGATCAGCCGAAGAACCAGTAGCAGACTCCGATGGCGGTAAGGATGCCGGCCAGGTCGGCCACCAGAGCACAGCCCAGGCCGTGTCGGATCTTGCGAATCCCCACCGCCCCGAAATAGACCGCCAGCACGTAGAAGGTGGTCTCGGTGCTGCCCTGCATGGTGGCCGCCAGCAGCGCCGGAAAGCTGTCGACGCCGAAGCTGTCCATGGTCTCGATCATCATCGCCCGGGCACCGCTGCCGGAGAGCGGTTTGATGAAGGCAGTGGGTAGCGCATCCACGAAACGCGTGTCCCAGCCCAGGCCCTCGGCCAGCCAGCGCACTCCCTCGAGGCCCGCGTCCAGCACCCCGCTGGCCCGCAGCACCCCCACCGCCACCAGCATCGCAATCAGGTAGGGCAACAGCGTCACCGAGAAACGCACGCCCTCCTTCGCCCCCTCGATGAAGGCCTCATAGACGTTGACCCGGCGCAACGCGCCCACCGACAGGAACAGCACCACGATGCCGAACAGGGTGAGGTTACCCACCAGCGTCGAGGTGGCCGCCAGTGCCTGTGCCGACATCCCGGCCAGCACCGCCAGCAGCACCCCCAGCGCCAGCCCCGCCCCCAACAGGTAGGCCAGCACCACCGGCTGCCAGAGCTTGAGCCGCTGCATCAGGGCTACGCTGAGCAGGCCTGCCAGGCTGGAAGCAGTGGTGGCCAGCAGGATCGGCAGGAACACCGCGGTGGGCTCCGCCGCGCCCTGCTGGGCGCGATACATGAAGATGGTGACCGGCAGCAGGGTCAGTGACGAGGTGTTGAGCACCAGGAAGAGGATCTGGGCGTTGCTGGCGCGTTCGCTGCTGGGGTTGAGCGACTGCAGGGCGTGCATCGCCTTGATCCCGATGGGCGTGGCGGCGTTATCCAGCCCCAGGATGTTGGCGGCGAAGTTCATGCTGATCAGCCCCATGGCCGGATGGCCGCTGGGCACCTCGGGCATCAGCCGCCGGAACAGCGGGTCGAGCAGGCGCGCCATCAGCCGGATCATGCCGGCCTTCTCGGCGATGGCCAGGAAGCCCAGCCACAGTGTCATGGTCCCGGCCAGCACGATCACGATCTCGACGCTCAGCTCGGCCATGTCGAACAGCGACTGGACCAGGCGCGCGAAGATCTCCGCATCCCCGGCCCCCAGCCACTGCCAGAGGGCCGCGGCGAAGGCGGCAAGGAAGAAGCTCAGCCAGATTCCATTCAGCATTGAGGCGAACATCCTGTGCGAGGGCGTGTGGCGGAGGTTACCCAATCGCCGCACGCCTGCCCATGAACGGGCGCCGCGACCATCGTGCTAGACTTCCCGTTCTGCCCGCTGACAGACAAGGATGCACCATGTCCCTCGACGACCTGCACCTCACGCTGCGCAACCTGACGCTTGCGGACTACCCCCAGCTCGAGTCGCTGATGGATGCCGTCTACCACGACATCGGTGGCGCCTGGTCGCGGCACACCATCGAGAAGCTGATCGAGTCCTTCCCGGACGGCCAGGTGGTGATCGAGGACGACGGCCGCCTGGTGGGCATCGCCCTGACCGTGCGGGTCGACTACGACGAGTTCACCAACCCTCACAAGTACGACGACCTGATCGGCAAGCGCGAGGTGATCCTCGACGACCCCGAGGGCGACGCCATGTACGGGCTCGACGTGCTGATCCACCCCGACTACCGCGGCTACCGCCTGGGCCGGCGCCTCTACGACGCGCGCAAGGAGCTGTGCCGCTCGCTGAACCTGCGCGCGATACTGGCCGGCGGCCGCATCCCCCAGTACCACCAGCACGCCGAGGCGCTCACCCCCACCCAGTACATCGACCAGGTGGCGCGCAAGGAGATCCACGACCCCATCCTCTCCTTCCAGCTGGCCAACGACTTCCAGGTCAAGCGCCTGCTGCGCGACTACCTCCCGGAGGACGAGCGCTCCCAGGGCTACGCCACCCTGCTGGAGTGGAACAACTTCCTCTACGAGCCCGCCGAGCTGGTACTCGATACCCGCAAGACCCAGGTGAGGGTGGGTGCCGTGCAGTGGCAGATGCGTGAGTTCGATTCGGTGGAGGCGGTACTCCAGCAGGTGGAGTACTTCGTCGACGCCCTAGCCGACTACAAGAGCGACTTCGCGGTCTTCCCGGAGCTGTTCAACGCCCCGCTGATGGGCCTCCAGGACCGCGCCGCCCAGCAGGACCAGATGGCCGCCATCCGCTTCCTGGCCAGCTTCACCGAGCAATTCAAGACCGAGCTCTCGCGCATGGCGGTCTCGTGCAACATCAACATCATCGCCGGCTCGATGATCGAGGTGGGCGAGGACGACCGCCTCTACAACGTCGCCTACCTGTGCCACCGCGACGGCACTCTGGAGCGCCAGGCCAAGCTGCACATCACCCCCCAGGAGCGCCGCGACTGGGTGATCGAGGGCGGCGACGACCTCCAGGTGTTCGACACCGACGCCGGGCGCATCGGCATCCTGATCTGCTACGACGTGGAGTTCCCGGAGCTGCCACGGCTGCTGGCCGAGCAGGAGATGGACATCCTCTTCGTGCCCTTCTGGACCGATACCAAGAACGGCTACCTGCGGGTGCGCCACTGCGCCCAGGCCCGGGCCATCGAGAACGAGTGCTACGTGGTGCTGTGCGGCAGCGTGGGCAACGTGCCCTCCATCGAGAACATGGAGATCCAGTACGCCCAGTCGTCGGTCTTCTCGCCCTCGGACTTCGCCTTCCCCCACGACGCCGTGCTCTCCGAGACTACCCCCAACACCGAGATGATCATGTTCTCGGACCTCGACCTGACGCGGCTGACCATGGTGCGCAACGAGGGCTCGGTGACCAACCTCAAGGATCGCCGCAAGGACCTCTTCGACCTGCGCTGGCGCGACTGGTCGTGGAAGTCCGGGGCCGACCTCGACGAGAGCTGAGCCGATGCTGGGGCGCCTGAAACGTTGGCGAGAGGCGCGCTTCGCGGCGCGCCACCCCTTCCCCGAAGACGCCTGGGCCGAGGCCCGCGGGCGCGTGCCGCTGCTGGCCGCCCTGGCCGAGGAGGAGGCCGCGTGCCTGGGCCGGCGCGCCTGGCGCTTCCTGCACGCCAAGCGCGTCACCCTGCACCCCGAGCTCGCCGAGGCCACCCCCTTCGACCTGCCCGCGCGGCTGGCGCTGGCCGCCCAGGCCGGCCTGCTGACCCTGGGCTGGCCCGAGGAGGAGCACCATGAGGCCTTCGCCAACGTCCATGAGGTGCTGGTGCTGCCCGACGCCTTCCAGCGCCGGGTGGAGGAGATGGACGAGTTCGGCGTGATGCACGAGTACGACGACGAGCGCGCCGGCGAGACCTCCCACCAGGGGCCGGTGGTGGTGGCCTTCCCCGACCTGATGGAGAGCGGCGACTTCTCGGGCTTCAACGTGCTGATCCACGAGTTCGCCCACAAGCTCGACCTGGGCAACTCGCTGGACGTCGACGGCTTCCCGCCGCTGCCCGCCGAGATCGACCCGCGGGAGTGGCACCGGGTGTTCATGGCGGTGTGGGACGACCTCCAGGCGCGGCTCGAACGCGGCGAGGCCACGCCCATCGACGACTACGCCGCCACCCATCCCGGCGAGTGCTTCGCGGTGTGCTGCGAGGCCTTCTTCACCGCCCCCGACCTGTTGCATGATGCCTACCCGGCGCTCTTCGAACTGCTCTGCCGTTACTTCCGCCAGGCCCCGCTGGCCCGCCTGCCGGCCGAGTATCAGGCGCGGCCGCTCGCGGCCCATCCCGAGCGCCACTGACCCACCGTCCGTTCCCCAGGAGGCGCCGATGATCGACCTGCGCAGCGACACCGTCACCCGCCCCAGCGCCGCCATGCGCGATGCCATGCATGCCGCCCCGGTGGGCGACGACGTCTGGGGCGACGACCCCAGCGTGGCGCGCTTCGAGGCCGCGGTGGCCGAACGCGCCGGCAAGGCCGCCGCCCTGCTCTTCCCCAGCGGCACCCAGAGCAACCTGGCCGCCCTGCTCGCCCACTGCCAGCGCGGCGACGAGTACCTCGCCGGCCAGCAGGCCCACACCTACAAGTACGAGGGCGGCGGCGCCGCGGTGCTCGGCGGCATCCAGCCCCAGCCGCTGGAGCACGCCGAGGACGGCTCGCTGCCCCTGGAACGCATCCGCGCTGCGATCAAGCCCGATGACTTCCACTTCGCCCGCACCCGCCTGCTGGCGCTGGAGAACACCATCGGCGGTCGCGTGCTCGACCCCGACTACGTGGCGGCAGCCACCGCGCTGGCCCGGGAGCAGGGCCTTGCCACCCACCTCGACGGCGCCCGGCTGTTCAACGCCGCGGTGGCAAGCGACACCTCACTGGATGAGCTCTGCGCGCCCTTCGACTCGGTCTCACTGTGCTTCTCCAAGGGGCTCGGCGCCCCGGTGGGCTCGGCCCTGGCCGGCTCCCGGGAGCTGATAGACAGCGCCCGGCGCTGGCGCAAGGTGCTGGGCGGCGGCATGCGTCAGTCCGGCATCATCGCCGCCGCCTGCCAACATGCGCTGGACCACCACGTGGCCGACCTTACCGCCGACCACCGCCGTGCCGCGCGTCTGGCCGAGGGGATCCGCGCCCTACCCGAGCTCAAGGTGGCCTACCAGGCCACCAACATGGTGTTCCTGCGCGTGCCCGAGCACCACCTCGCCCCGCTGCGCGCCTGGCTCGCCGAGCGCGGAATCCTCGTCGAGCTGCTCTACGCCACCCGCCTGGTAGTCCACCGCGACCTCGACGACGACGCCATCGAGCGGGTGCTCGAGGCGCTGGGCGACTACCTGGCCCGGCAGCGGGCATGAGGGCATCGCGCCGCCTCCCCGCCGCGCTGTGGCTGCCGCTGGTGGTGGTGCTGACGCTGCTGCTCCTGGCGCTGGGCTGGCAGTGGCTGGCCCGGGAAGGGGTGCTCACCCTGGAGGCGCTGCGGTCGCTGGCCGCCTCGGCCCCCGGCTGGCGCGACGCGCCCTGGACGCTACTAGTGGTGATGGTGGTCTACGCCGGGGCGTCGCTGGTGATGTTCCCGCTGAGCCTGCTGGTGGGGGCCACCGGGCTGCTGTTCGGCCCCTGGTGGGGCTTCGGCTACGCCCTGGCCGGCACCCTCGGCGCCTCGCTGGTCACCTGGTGGGTGGGCCGGCGCATCGGCCGCGAGGCGCTGCTGCGCCACGGTGGCAAGCGCCTCAGGGGACTCTCGCGCTACCTCTCCGGCCGTGGCATCCGCACCATGACCGTCGTCAACCTGCTGCCGTTGGCGCCCTTCACCCTCACCAACATGATGGCCGGCGCCTTTCGCCTGCGCCTGCGCGACTACCTGGTGGGCTCGGCGCTGGGGATCGCCCCCGGGCTGGCCGGGGTCACGCTGCTGGGCAGCCAGCTGGGGGAGCTGGCCACCGCCGAGAGCCGCGGCGAGCTCGCCTGGGGGGCCGGTGGCCTGCTGCTGGCGGTGCTGCTGCTGGTGGCGCTCAAGCGCTGGGCCGGCCGTCGTCGGCGGCGCTGATCACTTCGCCGGCCCGCCAGGCCACCAGTCCGGGCGCTCCTCCTCCCAGGTGGCATGGACCAGCTTGCCCAGCACCCGGCCACGGTGGCGGAGCATCTGCCACTCCGCCCCCAGGCGGTGGCGCACCCGCTCCCAGCCCCCCTCCTCGGCATGGGTGAAGGGACCGCCGGCGGCGATGGCACGCCGATAGATGTCGAGACAGCGCTCGGCACAGCGGGCCTCGTCGAAGGCCGCCGCGGTCCGCTCCGCGCCCTCTGCCAGGGGCGCGCGCGCCGCGGGCTCGACCAGCGCCGAGAGGGCCGCGGCCATCGCCTCGGCATCGTCGCTCTCCAGCAGGCGGCCGTTGCCACCATCCCGCACCACCTCGCGCACGCCGGGGGCATCCAGCGCCACCACCGGCAGCCCGGTGGCCATGGCCTCGGCCACCACCATGCCCTGGGTCTCGCTGTGGGAGGCAAAGACGAAGAGGTCCATGGCGTGATAGGCATCGATTAACGCCTGGCCCTGCAGGCGACCGGTGAAGTGCACCCTGGCGCCGACGCCGGCCTCCTCGAAGCGCGCCTCCATGGCGGGACGCGCCTCCCCCTCCCCCACCACCAGGCAGTGGAGGCGCTCGTCATGCCCCAGTGCCAGGCCGACGGCGCGCGCCAGGAAGTCGAGGTTCTTCTCGAAGGCCAGCCGCCCCAGGTGGCCGACCACACAGGCCGCCTCGGGGATTCCCAGCCGCTCGCGCCAGGCTCGCCCGTCGCCGGCAGCGAAGCGGCGCGTGTCCACGCCGCTCGGCACCACGCTGATCGCCGCGTTGGCGCCGCGCTCGACCAGCAGCCGGCGGATGCTCTCGCTGGGCGCGATCACCTCGTCGCACAGCCGGGTGTACTCGGTGGCCAGCGCCACGGCGAAGCGCTGCATGCGCGGCGAGTCGCCGGGCACGTAGTGGGTGTAGTGCTCGTAGAGGGTGTGGTGGGTGAATACCAGCGGCAGGCCATAGGTCTCGGCGGTGCGTGCTGCGGTGTCGCCGAGCAGGAAGGGGTGGTGGGAGTGCACGATGTCCGGGTCGAAGGCCTCCACCGCCTCGTGGAGCTGGCCGGGAATCGGCACCGGCAGCGAGAAGTCGCTGCCGTTGAAGTGCTGCACCGCCGCGACCCGCACCACGTCCTGCTCCGCCTCCGGCTGGCCGTCCAGGCGCGGCGCCACCACCAGCACCCGGTGGCCGAGCTCGCGCAGGCTGACCGCCAGGCGCTGCACCGACTCGCTGACACCGCCGACGATGGGCAGGTAGGTGTTGGTAAACATGATGACGTTCACGGCCGGGGGCTCCGCTGCTCGGGGAAAAACAAGTTGAACACTTTACGCCCACCCGGCGCTTCGGATACGCCAGACCGTAATGACGTCGCGGTCAATAACCTAGTGACTGCATAAGCGATGCCGTCGACAGAGCGACGGCCAGATGTTTCAACCTTGCGGAAGGTACCAGCTGGCGCCGCCGATCCGCCATGGCGGATCGGCTGCACGACACTCACCTATCAGTCATCGTCGTCATCGACCTGGTGGCCGATGACGCCGCCAACGATGGCACCGCCAACGGTGCCGGCGGTGCTGCCTCCCGTCAGGACCGAGCCGCCGACGGCACCGGCCCCCGCACCGAGGGCGGTGTTCCTGTCCTGGGTCGACATTCCGGAGCAGGCCGACAGGCCCACCATCAGGGACAGGGCCAGGGCACCCAGCGTCAATCCTTGCATCCTGTTCATGATCCACCTCCATGAGTATCCGTCGCGAGCCGCGACATCGTGGCTGAAAGCCAAGTGAGACAACGCCCTGTGCACTCCCATCCTATCCTAGCGACTTTGTCCAGAAGATGAAGTTCCCAGCTGACACGCTGGCATCCCTACCATCGCCGCCAGCCCGACGCAGGCTGTCCATGAAGCGACTCTGGGCGCTATCTGGACATGCCTCCCGCCGCCTTGATCTGACGCGACACGCAAGGCGCCTGCCGGACATCGCCAAGCCCGAAGACGGGCACGATAGTGGGCCTTGCCTAACCCGGGGTAGCCGAGGACGCTCCAGCTGCCCCCACCCGCCCAGGCAGCTCGCCCCGCAGCATCTCGACGAAGGCGCGTATCCGCGCGGGCACATGGCGTCGCTGGCGATAGACGGCATGGAAGTCGGCGCGCACGCCCTGCCACTCGGGGAGCAGCGCCACCAGGCGCCCTTCCGCCAGGTGCGACTGGACATCCCACCGCGAGCGCAGGATGACCCCGTGGCCGTCCAGCGCCAGGTTGACGATGACCTCGCCGTCGTTGCTGGCCAGGGGCCCGGCGACCTTGACCGACTGGTCCGGGCGCTCGCCAGCGCGATGCTCGAAGCGCCACAGCGCGAAGTCGCTGTCGTTCTCGCGCAGCACCAGGCAGGGATGCTTCGCCAGGTCCGCCGGCTCCACCAGGCGGGGCATCCGCTCGGCATAGGCGGGCGCCGCGCAGAGGATCCGGCGGTTGTCTAGGATGCGCTTGGCGACCAGCCGCGAATCGGGGAGGGCTCCCACCCGGATGCTGATATCCACGCCCTGCTCGCCCGGCGTCATGGGGAAGTTGCTGAGTTCGAGGATGCCCTCCACGCCCGGATGACTGGCGCAGAAGCGGGAGAGCAGCGGTGCAACGTGGCGGCGCCCGAAGCCGAAGGTGGCGTTGACCTTGAGCGGCCCCGAGAGCGCGGCACGCTGGGCACTGAGGCCCTCCTCCAGCTCGGCCAGCTCGTCGAGGATCGCCCCGCCACCGGCCAGGTAGCGCTCCCCCTCCGCCGTCAGGGTCAGGCGACGGGTGGTCCGACTGGCCAGGCTGACCCCCAGGCGCGATTCTAGCTGCTTGAGACGCTTGCTGACCGCCGACAGGGAGAGTCCCAGATCGCGGGCGGTCGCCGTCAGGCTGCCGGCTCGCGCCAGGCGCTGGAAGAAGGCGAGGTCATCAAGCGGCGCCATGGACTCTCCACTCAGGGTCAACAATGCCTTGCATCCTAGCCTGATTATCTCTCGCCTGTCAGGCACTAGAGTAGGAGAATTCCCGGCACACAGAAGAGGAGTAGATACATGGCACAGCGCATCGCAGTGATCCCCGGCGACGGCATCGGCAAGGAGGTGATGCCCGAGGGCGTGCGCGCTCTGGAGGCCGCCGCCGAGCGCTTCGGCATCGAGATCGAGCTCACCGACTTCGACTTCGCCAGCTGCGACTACTACGCCGAGCACGGCCAGATGCTGCCCGACGACTGGTTCGACCAGCTCAAGGACTTCGACGCCCTCTTCTACGGCGCCGTGGGCTGGCCGGAGACCGTGCCCGACCACATCTCGCTGTGGGGCTCGCTGCTGCAGTTCCGCCGCCGCTTCGACCAGTACGTCAACCTGCGCCCCTGCCGGCTGCTGCCGGGCGTGAAGAGCCCGCTGGCGGACAGGCAGCCCGGCGACATCGACTTCTACGTGGTGCGCGAGAACACCGAGGGCGAGTACTCCAGCGTCGGCGGCAAGATGTTCGAGGGCACCGAACGCGAGGTGGTGATCCAGGAGACGGTGATGACCCGCCACGGCACCGACCGAGTGCTGAAGTTCGCCTATGAGCTGGCCCGATCGCGCCCGAGGAAGAAGCTCACCTCGGCCACCAAGTCCAACGGCATCGCCATCACCATGCCCTGGTGGGACGAGCGCGTGAAGGCGATGGGGGCGAACTACCCGGAGGTGTCGGTGGACCAGTTCCATATCGACATCCTCACCGCCAACTTCGTGATGCATCCCGACTGGTTCGACGTGGTGGTGGCCAGCAACCTGTTCGGTGACATCCTCTCCGACCTGGGCCCCGCCTGCACCGGCACCATCGGCGTGGCGCCCTCGGCCAACATCAACCCGGAGGGCACCTTCCCGAGCCTGTTCGAGCCGGTCCACGGCAGCGCCCCGGACATCGCGGGCAAGGGCATCGCCAACCCCATCGGCCAGATCTGGTCGGCGGCGATGATGCTCGAGCATCTGGGCCACCAGGAGGCGGCCGACGCCATCGTCGCCGCCTTCGAGGCGGTACTCGCCGAGGGTGACAGGAACGTGCTCACCCCCGACGTGGGTGGCACCGGTACCACCGAGGGCCTGGGTCGCGCCATCGCCGAGCGCATCAAGGGCTGACGCCACCTCCCCCTCAATGTACGACGGCCACCGCTTTCGCGGTGGCCGTCGCTGCTCTCCTCCGGTCTTTCCTTGCCGATGCCTCAGCCCTTGCGAGGCCGTGGTTCTATCACCTCATCGTCGTGCAGCGTCTCCCAGCCGCTGATCATCGCCTTGATATGCGCCAGGGGCGTATGGCCGGTGGTGGTCAGGTAGACGTGGATGATCACGAAGGCCAGCATCAGGAAGGCGCCGAGCACGTGCAGCCCCGCCACCTGCTCCAGGCCCAGCCAGGCCGGGGCCAGCTCGCGCAGCGGCTCCCAGAACAGGTAGGCGAGCCCCGTGACCCACACCAGCGGGTTGATCACCAGCTTCACGCCCAGGTAGGCCAGCCGCTGCAGCGGGTTGTGCTTGCGCTGCGGGGTCTGCCGGTAGGGGTGGGGGTCGCCGACGAAGATGCCGTAGGCATAGAAGCGCACCACCGCCCCGATGCGCTCCAGGGTGGGAATGTACTGGCGCCACTGGCCGGTGGTGAAGTGCCAGAAGATGGCGAACACCCAGAGCCCGATCAGCAACCAGGCCGCCGTCTCGTGCAGCCTCACCGCAGGGCCGAAGGGGAGCAGGTCATGGACGCTGCGGATGGCGAAGCCACTGAACAGCAACACCAGCACCAGCAACGCCTGGGCCCAGTGCCAGAAGCGCTCGAAGCGGGTGAAGAGATATACGCGCTGGCTCATGTCAGGGCTCCTTGCGGCGGTGGCGGGTCGCGACGCGCAGGGCCCCGTGGCCGAGCACGCCCAGCAGCATCAGTCCGGCCAGGCCGAAACCGAAGCGGTCGAGCCGTTCGTGGCGATCGCGCCCGGGCAGCCACACCCCCTCCACCCCGGCCAGGCGGCCCTCCTCGGCGTGGCAGCTGCTGCACGTCAGGGCCTGCTCGCTCGGCGCCACCATATGGGTGATGGGCCACAGCATGGTGGTCTCGACGAAGTCGAACTCGCCGCCGAAGGGCTGGCCGGCGGCCTCGGTGCCCGCCTCCAGCGCCTTCGTCCAGTCGAAGTTGAACCAGAAGGCGGTGTCGTCGGGGATCGCCACATGGGGCACCAGCAAGGTGTTGTGCACGGTGTCGTAGGGCTGCTTGCCGTGGAACAGCTTCACCGGCCAGATGCGCGAGTCCTCGCCGCCCGGCGTGCCGTGGTACGTATTGATGGGCACCGGGGCGCTGTCGGGATCGATCTCGGTCTCGGTGGTGGTGAAGGTCACGTCGCCGTTGAACCAGACATACTCGGGCACCACGCCCTCGCCCAGGATGAAGTCGCCCTTGCGGCTGTCGTAGATCACATGGCCATCGTCATCCTTGCGCTGGAACGGCTTGCCGTCCTCGTCCAGCTGGCCGCCGGTGGACCAGTCCCAGCCCATCTTGGTGGGCACCCCGCCGCGGGCGAAGGTGGGGATATGGCAGGTCTGACAGGCCAGCGCCCGGGTATGCTCGTTGAGCCGCGTGGCCATGGCGCCCGCCTCGTGGGGCGCATTGCCGTGACAGGCCTGACAGGTGGCCGGGTTACGGTCGGTCTGCTCGCCGCGGCGGATCGCCCGGTTGTCGTCCACCGCCGAGACCTGGATGCGGCTGCCCGGCACCGCATGACTCTCGGTCTGGTGGCAGGTGCTGCAGCGGAAGTCGCCGCCATCCAGCCCCATGTGCACGTCAAGCGTAGGGCTCGCCTCCACCAGCGAGGAGTCGAGGTCGCCATGCTTCACCCCGTCGCCGCCACCGCCATAGAAGTGGCAGCTGCCGCAGGTCTCCCGGGAGGTCTTGCCCACCTGGCGGGCCACCTCGGCCAGGTCGGTGGGGCCATGGAACTTGTCGGAGCCCGGCGGATACTCGATGCGCTCGACGGCCGGCCGCCCGGCGAGCCCGGCCACCTTACTGTAGTCGCCGGTGTTGTGGCAGGAGAGGCAGTCCACCTTGAAGGGGTTGGAGAAGTCGAAGGTCTCGTCCTCCCAGCCATAGCCGATATGGCACGCCTGGCAGAAGGCCTCGTTGGAGCGGTCGGCGATACAGAAGCCGTTGAGCATGCTCTTCTTGCCCAGCACCTCACCATCCACCGGGTTATGATACTCCCAGGTCCAGTGGCGGGTCGCCATCACTTCCTCGGCCGCCTCGGTATGGCAGCCCAGGCAGGCCTCGGTGACCTCCTCGCCGCTGGCGAAGGGCCCCTCGAGCTCCTCGAACTGACGATGGTCCGCGGTGCTGGCCAGCGCCGGCACCGACAGCCACACCATCAGCAGCGCTCCCAGGGCCCAGCGCCACGGTCGTGGATCCTGTCCCCGCATCATGCCTCCCCCCTTCGGCGGCCTGCCAGACGGCATGCCTGGGATCAGCATTGGCCAGCTTCCGGCCGCCCGCCTTGACGGAGATCAATTTTCGTCCGCCACGACCCGCGTCAGCTTGTCGCCCTCTCCGCGTTCGAGCTCGGCGGATGGCGGGCACAACGCGACGAGGCCCGCCCCGTCTCGGCG
>NZ_AXCA01000017.1:0-1593 GCF_000475415.1 Halomonas sp. PBN3
CTAGCAGTCTGTCGGACTTGAGGTTAATGGATGAGCTGAGGCGTGGGTTCTTCACCCCCCCTGTGTTGGTGTTGGTGCTGTTGTGTGGCTCTTAACCTGCCCCTCAGCTTCTGCAAGGCGGTTCTGACGCCTTGCCTGCTGGCCGGTTGGGCGCGGCGAGCCCTCAGCCCGCCGTCAACCGGTGCATCCGCTTGATATTCCACGCCATGGTGGCCAATCGCCACTCGCCGCTGACCTTATCCAGTCCGCGTAGCGAGAACTGCCGGAACCCCATCACGTGTTTGATGATCCCGAAGACCGGCTCCACGGTATGTTTGCGCAATGCGTAGAGCGCTCGGCCCGCCTGCGTCTTCAAGCGGTGTGCCATCTGTTCGACGGGGTCCTCGCTCTCCGGGGCAGGCGGATCCGCGGCGAAACGTTCAAAGACCGGAAGGTGATGGACGTCTCGCTTCATCGCCAACAGCGGTTCGATACCATGGTCATGGCAGGCCTGGATATTGCTGGCACTGAAGTAGCCGGTATCACCCAGCAGGTGGTCAGGTTTTCCCAGCGTTTCCGGGTAACCTTGCCAGGCCGTCAGTAGCGGCATGACTTGCTGCTTGTCATTGGTCGCCTGCGTGACGTGGACATGGGTCACCAGCAGACTCTCGGTATCAACCGCGGCTTGGGCGTTGTAGCACTGATCAAACCCCTTGCCGGTGACCGGCATGATGCGCGACTGCGGGTCGGTGAAATTGATCTGATCCTTGTCACGCGGGCCACCAGTGGGCGGTTCGGGGTCACGCCCACGGGGCTTCTTGCCGGCCTTGCGCTGCGCCTCCCGCCGCGCCACCTTTTCCTGATAGGCGGCTTGCTCGGTGGCGTCCCGCTCCTCGGCGCGCGCCTCGATCTTGGCCTTCGCCTCAGCGATGGCCGCCAGGCGGGCTTCACGGCGGGCAATCTCGGCGGGGATATCCATGCCGTCGGCCGCGTCCTCCTTGTCCGCCGACTCGGCCCGCTCGGTCAGCGCTTTCACCTCTGCCCTGAACTGTGCCTCCAGCTTCTTGGCATGGCCATACGACAACGCCTTGTGCTTGCTGGCGTTGGCCTTGAGCTTGGTGCCGTCCAGGGCGATGGTGCCAAGCTTGAGCAGCTTCATCTCGCGGGCCAGCAGCAGCACCTGTACGAACAACTGTTCCAGTTCCGGCAGAAAGCGGCGGCGAAAGGTGGCCAGCGTGTCATGGTCGGGATGGGTATTGGCGGCCAGGTAGCGGAACGCCACCGAGTCATAGGTGGCACGCTCGATCTTGCGGCTGGAGACCACCCCGGTGGCGTAGCCGTAGATCAGCAGGCTCAGTAGCACCGCCGGGTGATGTGCCTTGGAACCCCGCCCCATGTAACGCCGGGTCAACGTCGAGAGGTCCAGTTGTTCGACAACATCGACAACGAACCGCGCCAGGTGACCATCGGGCAACCACTCGTCTACCGAAGGCGGCAGCAGGTAATCGGTCTGGCGATCCACAGGGATGAAGCGGCTCATGGCGATCTTCTCAGCTCGGCGATGACGGTGGTCAGTATCTCACTGTGCAACGGAAAGTCCGACAGGCTGCTAGG
>NZ_AXCA01000018.1:0-912 GCF_000475415.1 Halomonas sp. PBN3
GGGAGCCAGCAGCGAGGAGATTCTGGTGGTAAACAGCCGCGAGGCGTCGCCGGTCAGGGCAAGTGCTTCGACGGGTTCGTCCACGGGAAGCCGCGGGGCGCAGGCGTCAGAGGCGTCCCGGCCTTCGGCTCAGGCGTCAGGCGGTGAGTCTCAGCGGGCCACCGCCACGCCGGTGCCCGTGCTGCTGACCCGGCATGCCGCCCAGTCTCTTTACGCGCCGCAGCGGACCATCGAGCCTCTGCGCGGCGTCTCTCGCGTGCCCATGCGGCTGCCCGAGTCGCTTGGCACCCTGCTGCCGTCGCTGCCGGTGACCGCCACGCCCCTGGGCGCCTGGCGACTTGACGGCTGGACGGTCACCGCGGTGAAGCTCGAGAACAACGACCGGCGACGCGCCTTCGAGCTCGACCCGCGCTGGCTGCAGGGAGACTTCTACTCCGCGACCTTCATGCACCCCTACCTGGCCCCGCGGGGCTCCGTGGAGGACACCACCACGGTCTTTCTGGCCACCCGGCGCGGCGGCCTGGATAGGGCACTGATACCGCTGGAGGAGATGGATCAGGCCGAGGAGGGCGCCTCATGACCCTGCGCAGCAACACCCTGCTGAAGGTGCTGGTCCCGGCGCTGCTGGTGATCGTGCTGCTGATCGTGGTGCGCGGCCTGAGTGGCGGCGATGCCGGCACGGACGCAGAGACCGGGCAGGCTGACCCGACGCTGACCCTGAGCGATGACGAGCTGCAGGCGCTCGGCATCGAGGGGGATACCCCGCGGGACACCGTGGCCACCCTGGTGGGCCACGTGCAGGCCATGCGTCGCGACCTGGAGCAGGCCCAGGCGGAAACCCAGGCGCTGCGCGACCAGAACGAGCGGCTGATGACCCGCAACCAGGACGTGGACGGCGCCATCGACGAGGCG
>NZ_AXCA01000019.1:0-373 GCF_000475415.1 Halomonas sp. PBN3
GCTGGCCGAGCTCGGCATCGACGACCCGCAGCTCAAGATCGCCAAGCGCCTGGAGCAGATCGCCCTGGAAGACGAGTACTTCGTCGAGCGCAAGCTCTACCCCAACGTCGACTTCTACTCCGGTATCATCCTCAAGGCCATGGGTATCCCGACCAACATGTTCACCGTGATCTTCGCGGTGTCACGCACCATCGGCTGGATCTCCCACTGGCACGAGATGCTCAGCGACAGCTACAAGATCGGCCGTCCGCGCCAGCTCTATACCGGTCACACCCAGCGCGACTATCCTGCCAAGTAAGCACGACCGGCAGGCACGACCCTCCACAGAAAGCCGCCCTCGGGCGGCTTTCTGCGTCATGCACAGCCCCCCCCC
>NZ_AXCA01000020.1:0-27062 GCF_000475415.1 Halomonas sp. PBN3
GCAGCGAGTTCGAGGTGGACTGGGAGGGCCCCGACAATCCCCGGGACTACATCACTATCGTCCCCGCCGATGCGCCGGAGGATGCCTACGAGAGTTACCAGCGCACCAGCCGCGGCACGCCGCTTTCGCTCACCGCCCCGGATGCCCTGGGCTCCTACGAGGTGCGCTATGTGGTCCAGCAGTCCAAGCGGGTGCTGGCCAGCCAACCGGTAACCCTGACCCCGGTCAGTGCCCATGTGAAAGCGCCTGAGGAGATCCCTGCCGGCAGCGAGTTCGAGGTGGACTGGGAGGGCCCCGACAATCCCCGGGACTACATCACTATCGTCCCCGCCGATGCGCCGGAGGATGCCTACGAGAGCTACCAGCGCACCAGCCGCGGCTCGCCGCTTTCGCTCACCGCCCCGGATGCCCTGGGCTCCTACGAAGTACGCTATGTGGTCCAGCAGTCCAGACGTGTGTTGGCCAGCCAACCGGTAACCCTGACACCGGTCACGGCCTCGCTGATGATAAGCGAGCCCATCGTGCCCGGCGGCGAATTCGAGGTGAAGTGGCAGGGCCCAGACAACCCCCGGGACTACATCACCATCGTCCCCGCCGGGGCCCCGGAAGACGCCTACGAAAGCTACCAGCGTACGAACCGAGGATCACCGTTGACGCTGGCGGCACCGGAGGCCCCGGGCGACTATGAGGTACGCTATGTGATCCAGCAGTCCCGGCGCGTGCTGGCAAGCGAGCCAGTCAGCGTCGGCGCCGGTGAGGTCAGCCTGAATGTCGAGGGCAGCGCCGAGGCGGGAGGCGTGGTCAATGTGGCTTGGCAAGGCCCGGGACGCTACGAGGACTTCATCCAGATCGTGGCGGCCGATGCCCCCGACGATGCCGAGGCCATCCGCGAGGCCCGCGCCAGCCAGGGCAGCCCGCTGCAGATGTTCGCCCCTGCTTCCGCGGGTGAGTATGAACTGCGCTACAGGGCCAGCGACAGCGGAGAGATCCTGGGCCGCCAGCAGTTCCAGGTGAAGTAGCCGCCGACACGGCCCGCACTTCAGTTCCAGCAACACACGACAAGCCCCGGCAGAGTGGCCGGGGCCTGTCGTAGTTGATCTCACCTTGGTGACAGAAACTGCCCACCAAGGTGAGATCAAGGCTAACGGGCTGCCTGCTCACGCAGGGCGTCCAGATCCCACGCCTTGAGCAGCGCCACTGCAGGATCACTGGACTCCAGCCGCTGGCCATCGACCTGAACCAGGATACGCCCATCCATCAGGAAGGAGACCTCGGCATTGCCACGCTCCGGGTCCCACTTGAGCAGCGCCGAGTCACGGCCGATGCGGATACGCTCCATATTGGGCTGGGCGGCAATCAGTGCCGGATTGTTGAACATGGCCGACATCGCCTGAATCATGGGGTTGTCGATCATCAGCTTGGCGGTCAGCCGCCCTTCTCCACCCTCCTGCTGGTACTCACGCTCCAGCATGCTGCCGCCGCCGCCGAACATCGCCGCGGCACCGCCGCCACCGCTGGAGGCTACCTCGGCGGCACTCCAGCCCTCGGGAGGCGCCGGGAAGGTCTCGCCGATGCGCCCCGCCATCAACTCGCGAATATCGCTGATGGCGAACTCCAGCTCGGTGATCGCCGCGCCATACTCCTGCTCCTGGTAGAGCTCCAGGCCCAGTTCGATCTGCTCCGTGACCTCATCCGACTGACCCATCGCCGCGGCCGAAATGCCCAGGGAGGCGACAAAGACACCGCTCATCATCCAGGTCATGCTGTTGTTCATGATCCACTCCTATGTGGAAGGTTACGGTTCGCGATTAAGTGACAGCGGGTGATGCTTCTTTCCTGCCGCCTTGGGGCGCGCTGGCCTCCACCGCCCTCTCCTTGAGGTGGCGGAACTTGCTGGACATGCCATCAAGCCGCGCCTCCCACTCAGGATCGGGCTGCTGGCCCTCGATGGCCTTGAAGTAGGCCTGCATCATGCAGGTTATGGCGAAGGGCTCGAGCACCGCCACCTTGACGCTCCAGGCGAAGAGCAGCGCCATTACCACACCGGTAGCGGACCAGCCGCCGGGAATCAGGTAGGCCACCAGCGCCGCCGGCGCCAGCATGACCAGGAAGATCACGAAGGATAGCCCATAGACGATCAGCGCCAGCCAGGCGGCGTTCTTGAACATTGGCTTGAGGTTCTGGCCATAGAGCACCAGACCGTCGCGGGAGGCACCCCAAGGGTTGTCGGCCCGAGTGCGAAAGCTGTAGGCGAGGATCACCTCGTCAATAAAGCCCACTGCGATGCGCAGGAACATCTGTACGACACGCAGGAACTGCTGTGCCCCGGGAACCGGCAGCACCCCAAAGACGCCGCGCACCAACCCGGTCAGCGTCCTGAGCACACCCTTGATCAGTTGGTCCACGGCGAACAGGGCGCTAGCCTGACCGAAGCGCTCCTTGACCGAGGCCGTGGCATGCTGGATCTGGCCGCGCCCCTGGGGCAGCGACTGGCCTTCGAGCAGCTCCACCAGCACCGCGATATGCCCCGCCTTGACCATGTAGAGCAGATACTCGCGCAGCACATACATGATCACACCGACGACGCCGAAGCCGATGGCGCCACCCCAGAAGGTCGTGGCCGCCCGGAAGCCTTCATCACCGAAGCCGCCGATGCCCCAGCCAACACCGGCACCCACGCCAGTCATCAGAACATAGGCCAGGGCCACGCCAAAGTAGACCGCCAGCCGAAAGAGCAGGAAAGGCAGCGTCTTGACCATCAGCCCTATGGATTGACCGATCCGAAAGTCCCACATGGGTCCCCCTATTGCGTAACCAGATAATCAGGTAACGACAGGCTAGATGAGGATCGAGCCGCCGGCCCCCTTCATCCGAACGGGACACGGCACCGACCGGCTCTCGAGCGCCCCATCCATTTAAAGGGGGCAGCTTGGCACTGCCGACGCTAAGGTGGTGATTATCAAGAGACGCATGCCAGAGCATCGTCGACTCATCACTACAGGGGTCAAGGGGGGGCCGATGTCATTCAGGCACTTGCTTACCATCACGGCACTGGTTGTCACAGGACTAGCCGCCTCGGGAATGGCACAGGGTCAGCCGGCCGAGCTGCCGCCCCCCGAGGGGCGCCCCTTGCTGGAGGTGACCGGCAATATTGGCCAGACGAACCGGGGGCACGTGGCCCTGCTCGACCGCACTCTGCTCGAGACACTGCCCCGTCACGAGCTCGCGACCTCGACCTCGGTGACCGACGGCGTGAAGCACTTCGAGGGGTTCCTGATGCGCGATCTGCTGGAGTGGATCGGCGCCGAGGGTGATACCGTCGCCGCCATGGCCCTGAACGACTATCTGATCGAGATTCCCCTGCAGGATTTTCACGCCTACGACGTGCTGGTGGCCGATACCATGGATGGCGAACGCCTGACCCCCCGCGACAAGGGCCCGCTATGGATCGTCTATCCCCGCGACCAACACCGCGAGCTGCAGGACATCCGTTACGACTATCGCTGGGTCTGGCAACTCTATCGGCTCGAGATCCGCTGATGGCGTCACGTCGCTCCGCCCTCGTGCTTCCCGCGGTGGCGATTCTTGCCTTCGCCATCTTTCTGGGCTTCGCGCTACTCAGGCTGTTTCTGGTCGAACAGGATATGCGCGACAACGTCGACGAGAACATGCTTTGGGTGACCACCCAGGCCCAGGTGGCTAGCCACCGCTTTGATCAGGCCCTGAGCCGCCGGGCGCTGGGCTCGGGAGATCAGGACCCCGAGCTGCGTTTCGATATCTTGGTCAGCCGCCTGCGGCTGATGGATGATGGCCCTCAACGGCGCTACCTGCGTCAGGTGGGCCTGGAAGCCTCCCTGGACAGCACCCTGACCCACCTCGATGCCATCGACACCCTGCTGGCGGCCGGGAGCCCGGGGGCCGCGAGGCTCGTCGCCATCCAGACGGAGCTCGACCCGTTAATGTCCACCCTCAACCGCATTGCCACCGGGGTCATGAAGGAGGAGTGGGAGAGCACCGGGGCACGCCTGGATACTTATCGCACCAGCCTGATCCAGGTCATCGCCTCTGTGGTGGGCATTCTGATCTGCGGGCTACTGCTGATCGGGCTGTTGATCCTTGCCCTGCGCCAACGCCGCGCTGCACAGCGGGCTTTGATGCAAGCGCGAGACCACCTGGAGGATGAGGTGGCACACCGCACCCGGGAGCTGGAGACCGAGCGCCAGCGGGTAGTTACCGCCATCGAGACGGCACCGGACGGGTTTGCCGCCTTCGATGCCCTGGGACGCCTGCAGCTGACCAACCCCAAGCTGGGCGAGCTGCTGCCTCTGCCCGTCGAGACGCCGCCCACTCTCGACGCCCTGCTGACCCATATCCGCCAGCGGGCGAGCCGTGAGGAGCCCACTGCACAGACAGTCGACCAGGCGCCCGACGACGAGATTCAGTGCGACCTGGAGCTTAACGATGAGGGCTGGCGTCAGCTCACCGTGCGTCCTACCCCGGAGGGGGGACACGTGCTGCGGGTTGCCGACATCACCCGCTATAAGGCCGCAGCGAGCACTCTGGAGCGATCGCTGCAGCGGGAACGGGGCGTCAGCGAGTTCTATCGCAGCTTCGCGGCCATGGTCTCCCACCAGTTCCGTACCCCTCTGGCGGTGATCGACTCCGGCCTGCAGCGCCTGCAACGCCGCCATCGACGCTTTACGGCGGAACAACGCGACGAGCGCTACGCGCGCCTGCGTGAGGCGGTGGCCCAGATGACCCGCCTGGTAGAGTCATCGCTGACGGCGGCCCGCCTCGATGGTCACCAGGTAGAGGCGCGACCAGCGTGCCACTCCCTGGCAGCCATCGTCGACCACCTCTGCCGCCTGCAGGCCGAGGCCGGCGGCAACGACCGACTCGCTGCCCAACACGCCAGCCCGGCGGCGCTAGCCTGGTGCGATCGCGCGCTTACCGAGCAAGTGCTGGCCAACCTGGTCTCCAACGCCCTCAAGTACTCGCCCGCCAGTCAACGGGTGGAGATCACCACGCTACGGGAGGGCGACCGGGCCCTCTGCCGGGTTCGGGATAGCGGCCCGGGTATTCCCCGCGTCGAGCAGGATCGTCTGTTTGAGCGCTTCTTCCGCGGCCGCACCGCCTCGGGCACCGAGGGTATCGGCCTGGGGCTCAATATTGCCCGCCACCTGGCGCGCATCCAGCAGGGGGATCTCGAGGTCAGCTCCCGCCCCGGCGAGGGCACGACCTTTACCCTGCGCCTGCCAGCCGCCCCGGAGGAGAGTGCGGATGATCAACACTGAACGCCCCCCCTTGATCCTGTGTGCCGAAGACCAGGAGGACCTGCGTATCGATATCTGCGAGGAGCTCCGCGAGGCCGGCTATGCGGTGCTCGAGGCCGGAGACGGCGAGGCAACGTTGCAACAGATGGATGCCAGCTCGCCAGACCTGATCCTGTGCGACATCAATATGCCGGGCCTCAACGGCTATGATGTCCTGGCGGCAGTACGTGAGCGCCGCCCACACCTGGCCGATACCCCTTTCATCTTCCTGACCGCGCTCTCCGACCCGCGAGACGTGGTCGATGGCAAGCGACTCGGCGCCGATGACTATCTGGTCAAGCCCATCGACTACGACCTGCTGCTGGCCACCGTGGAGGCACGACTGCGCCAGGTGAGGCGCATGCGCACCAAGTCCAACCATGAGTTGCAGGAGCTGCGGGAGGCCATGGCGGCTCTCCACCAGAAAGCCTCACAACAGGCCTTCCAGGCGGCCACTCGCGCCCTGGACCTGATTGCTCCCGGCATGGTGCTGCTCGATAGCCAGGCTCGCATCACTTTCGCTAATCAGCGCGCGCAACAGCTGGCAAGAGAAAGTGACGTGCTGGCATTGAATGCGACACTTTCGGCGAGTGGGTCTCTGGCCCGTCGCCTGCGCGAATGCATCACGGCGGCGACTCGGGCCAGCCGGCAGGAGGAGGAGCCGGTCTTCTCCCTGCGTCTCCCCCATCGACCGGGAGATCACGGCCTGCTGGTACTGATCTGCGCCCTGGGGCAAACGCCGGATACCGCCGGGACCGAGGCCAGCGTGGTGGTGCTGCTGTCGGCGCCGGACCAGCGCCCCACCCTGCCACGTGGGGTACTGGCCAGCCTGTTCGGGTTGACCCCCACCGAGACCCGTATTGCGCTGGCCTTGCTGGAGGGGCTGCGCACCGAGGAGATCGCCGAGCAGATGAGCGTTTCCCCCACCACCGTGGCATTTCACCTGCGCAACCTCTTCCAGAAGACAGATACCCATCGCCAGGCCGACCTGATCGCCCTGCTGATGGCCGGTTCGATGACCGCCTATCTCGAGGGGCGCTGATGCGACATCGCCTATCGACAAGGCACAACGACAGGTATCATCCGGCTCCTCGTCCACCACCGCGGGAGCCCCCATGCCGATTCTCAACGCCATCGTTCATCGCATCGAGAAAGCCGGCGACGCCCCGGCCCGCCTGCTGGCAGCAAGCGAGCCTCTGTCCGCCTCGGATACCCTGGAGGCCATGCTCGAGGGCCTGACGCGGGCCTACCACGCCAAGAGCAAGGCCTGGGGGCACTTCCAGGACGTCGAGTTCGACACTCAAGGCGATGCCGAGGCGGGTGACGTCACCGAAGGCAACGCAAGCGACGAAGGCGGCGGCTCGGTACTGGCCGCGGAGATCACCGACTACCTCGCGGATAAGCGCGACTTCGTTACCCTGACGCGCGGCATCGCCGAGCGTCTGGCCAGGCTGCTGGACGACCACCTGTCAGCCTCCGGTGATCTGCTGGTGCTGGACACCCGCTTCGGCGATGCGCGCTTCCTGACCCTGGCCCTGCTGCACCATCGCGAAGGATTCGCCATCGACGACGCCCTGCGGCCGGTGCCGGCGCGCCAGCTCAACCTGACCCAGATGAGCCTGGCCGCCCGGCTCGATGTCAGCCAGTGGCAGGCCGGCGACTCCCGGCAGTACCTCTCCTGGACCCGCGAGCGCGGCGGCAAGGCCCTGGCCGAGGGGTTCGCGGCGCTGCTCGGGGCGGTGGAGGGCGTCGATGCCCCGGGCGAGACCCGCACCCTGCTCAAGGCTTTCAGCGACTATGTGGAGAAGGAGGACCTGGCGGAGGAAGCCAGCCGCGAGAAGACCGAGACGCTGGTCGACTACGCCAGCGACCAGGCCAGCCGCGGCGAGCCGATCACCCTGGAGGAGCTCTCGGAGCTGCTCGACGAGCAGCAGCCCAAGGCCTTCTACGACCACATCCGTAACGCCGACTACGGCCTCTCCCCCGAGATCCCGCCGGACAGGAAGACCCTCAACCAGTTCAAGCGCTTCACTGGCCGCGCGGGCGGGGTCTCGATCAGCTTCGACTCCCACCTGCTGGGCTCCAGCGTGGAGTACGACGAACACAGCGACCGGCTGATCATCAAGCAGGTGCCCAAGCAGTTGAAGGAGCAGCTCAAGCGCCAGGGATAGCCGTGTGCCTCCCTGGCAGCAGTACTCACACGAGGTGGGGCTGCAACCACTGACGCAGCTGTGACCCCTGCATCGCGCCGGCCTGGCGTGCCACCTCGCGCCCGCCCTTGAACACGATCAGGGTGGGAATGCTGCGGATGCCGAAGCGCCCGGCCAGGGCCTGTTCCGCCTCGGTATCGAGCTTGGCGAAGCGCATGCGCGGCTCCAGCTCGCGGGCCGCCTCGGCGAAGATCGGTGCCATCATCTTGCAGGGACCGCACCAGCCGGCCCAGAAGTCGACCACCACCGGCAGTTCGCTGCGCTCCACCAGGGCCCGGAAGTTGGCCGCGGTCAGCGCCACCGGCTCGCCGGTGAAGAGCGGCCGCTTGCACTTGCCGCAGGTGGGGCCGTCGCTCAGGCGTGCCCGGTTGACACGGTTGACGGCGTGGCAGTGAGGGCATCCCAGGGTCAGGGCTTCGGACATCTCGCGCTCCTCGCAGAAGGGACCTGATGAGACTATGGGCTCACAGCGAGCCGGCCTCAAGTGGTGGCTTGCCGCAGCCCGGGCAGCCTCTCACGTGGATAGCATCAAGGGTGTTGCACCTCGACGACCAGGTCGGGCGAGAACAGGGGTGGGTCGAACTCGTCGGGGTAGCCCCCCGGGTTGGCGATCACGCGGGCCCCGGTGGCCTCCAGGTCCACCGGCTCGTGCACATGGCCATGCACCCATAGGTCCATGCGCCCCATCAGACGCGGCAGGTGGGAGGCGGCTAGCATCGGCTTGCCGGTCATCGCTTACCACCGCATCATGAAGGCCGCCTCAGGGCGGCCTTCCGTTTGCCAAGGAGAGTGATATGCCCCACCTCACGCTCGGCTTCATCGGCCTCGGCCTGATGGGCGACCCCATGACTCGCCGCCTGTTCGACGCCGGCTTCGAGGTCACCGTCTGGAACCGCACCCCCGCCAAGGCGGAGGCGCTCGGCGAGGCCGGTGCCAGGGTGGCCGGCTCCATTGGCGAGCTGGTGCAGGACGTGGATGTGGTGATGCTGTGTCTGGCCAACACCGAGGCGGTGGAGGCCGTGGCGTTCGGCGACGGCGGCGTGGCAGAGCATGGCGGCCACGGCCAGACTCTGATCGATTTCTCGAGCAGCGACCCCGAGGCGACCCGCGACTTCGCCGCGAGGCTCGCGACACGGTGCGGCATGGCCTGGGTCGACTGCCCGGTCTCCGGGGGCGTGGCCGGCGCAGAGGCGGGGAGCCTGGTGATGATGGCCGGTGGCGAGGCGGCGCGGATCGACGCCCTGCGCCCGCTGCTCGCCCCGCTGGCCTCGCGGGTGACCCATATGGGCCCGGTGGGCGCTGGCCAGGTCACCAAGGTGTGCAACCAGATGGTGGTGGGCTGCCAGGCCGCGGTGCTCGCCGAGATGGTGGCCCTGGCCGAGGCCAGCGGCGTGGAGGCCGGCCGGTTGACCGAAGCGCTGGCCGGCGGCTTCGCGGACTCCACACCCTTCCGGCTCCTCACCCCACGCATGGCGGCCAGCGACTACGCTAACCCGCCCTGGCACCTGCGCACCCTGCTCAAGGACCTGGACATGGCGGTGGCCCAGAGCCGCCGCAGCGCCAGCGCCACCCCCATGAGCGGCCTGGCCGCTCAGCTGCTGCGCACCCATGCCGCCCGCGGCCACGCCGAGCATGACCCGGCGACCCTGGTGGAGGCCTACCGCCCTCGACACTGAAATATTCCCTCACCTGCTCGAATGAGGACTTTTCGGAGGGGCCAGAAAGGTATAATTTCTACTCATGGCCAACTTCGAGTATGACCCTCGAAAAAGCGAGGCGAATCGAGACAAACACGGCATCGACTTTGTCGAGGCGCAGCGGCTTTGGCAGGACCCAGACCTGCTCGAGATTCCGGCAAGGTCGACGGATGAGCCTCGCTACGTGGTAATCGGCAGGATTGGTCAGAAACACTGGTCCGGCATCATCACCTACCGCGGGACACGAATACGCCTGATCTCTGTCAGGCGGGCCCGCAGCAGAGAGGTTGAACTCTATGAAGGCGACTGAGCTTGACAGGCGCTTCGATGACGGTGACGACATCACCGACGAACTGGATCTGGACAACGCCAGGCGCCCCCTCAGGAAACAGAAGCGCGTCAATGTCGACTTCCCTACCTGGATGATCGACTCCCTGGATCGCGAGGCAGCTCGCCTGGGGGTGACACGGCAGTCGATCATCAAGATCTGGCTGGCCGAGAGGCTCGAGCAGCATCACCCGCATTGATCCCTGAAGCCCGGATCCACCATCGGCGCAGCCTTTCTGCTCTCCGACCAGGCGGGCTTCATCAACGGCCAGAACCTGGTGGTGGACGGTGGCATGACGCGCAAGATGATCTATGCCGAATAGTGCACCGCCAGCCAGACGGTAGCCTGCTGGGGATCCGTCCACTTGACGCGATGTCGGCAGTGCACCGGGATCGTCAGATGGTCGCCCGGGCCCAGCGCGACCTCCTCCCCCGAGGCGAAGGCCAGCACCGCGCGTCCCTGCAGCACCGTCACCCACTCATGCTGTGGCTGGTCGTACCAGTCCTCCTCCGGCGAAGTGTGGCCCTGCGAAACGATGCGCTCGTTACGCACGTCCTTGCCGGCGGCTAGCTCATCGAACTGCTCGGCTTCCATGATGCCTGGAGGCAATGCAAAGATATTGTGGCCCATGATGTCTGCTCTGGGGTGTGAGGTTGCCAGCCAACTAGTCTACAACTAGACTACATACAAATAGTCTAACTGTAGACTTGATGATGGACTACAAGACGGCACAGGTACGCTTTGAGCACTGGCGTCAGCTAGGGAAATACATCTTCCTAGTTCGAGACCTGGCCAAGCTATTCCCTGAAGATAGCCCCAAAACACGCAAGGAGGGCCTCAACCGGCTGGTCAAACAGGGCTTGCTGGTGCGTGCCTGCCGCGGAGTATACGTCTACCCACATGGCGATGGAGGCGATATCCATATCCTCGAACGCATCGCCACCGCCTTGCGCCGAGGCGAGTACAACTACGTCAGCCTGGAGTCTGCCCTATCGGAGTACGGTGCCATCTCCCAGATTCCGCTTGATCGATTGACTATCATGACGACCGGACGCAGCGGGACCTATCGAACCCCCTTCGGCACTATCGAGTTTACACATACCAAGCGCCCCGTGCGTGAGCTCCTGTTGCGCATGGTGGATGCTGGGCGACCCCTGCGTGTTGCCACTCGCGAGGCGGCCTGGTCCGACCTCAAGCGTGTAGGGCGCAACTGCCACCTGGTCGATATGGAGGCCCTGCATGCGGATTGAACCCGAAGATTTCGAAACACTGGTGGAGAGAGCCATGCGAGCCAGCGGGCTAAAGGCCATGCGCCCGGTGATCGAGAAGGAGCTTCTGCATTACGACATGCTCTTCGCACTCGACCAGGAGGGCCTGCTCGAGAACCTCACGTTTCAGGGAGGCACCTCGCTGCGACTCTGTCACGGCGCCTCACGATTCAGCGAGGATCTGGACTTCGTTGGTGGCCGCCAGTTCGCCTCCGCGCAGATGACTGATATCAAGCGATGTCTCGAGCATTACGTCGGGAAACGGTACCAGTTGACGGTTAACGTCAAGCAACCTGCCGAACTACGGCAGGAGCCGCAGTATGCGGATGTGCGAGTCGATAAATGGCAGTTATCCGTGGTGACGGCTCCGGCACGCCGCGACATCCCCCGACAGCGCATCAAGCTGGAAATTGCCAATGTGCCAGCCTATACACGCGAGCCTCGTGCCCTTCATCTAAATTACGACTTCCTTCCGGACGGTTACCGCGACACACTGGTAATGATGGAAACCCTCGACGAGGTCATGGCCGACAAGCTGGTATCGCTGGTCAACAACCAGCGTTATATCCGCCATCGAGACATCTGGGATCTCGCCTGGCTAGCCCAACAGGATGCCAAGGTCGAGGTCGATCTTGTCCGTAGAAAGCTCGAGGATTACGGAGTGGAACATTACCTCGAGAAGGCCCGGAAGCGACAGGCTCAGCTTGCTGACATCGTGCAGAGCCGTCCGTTTCTTGATGAAATGCTGCGCTTCCTACCTCAGGCGGTTCTGGAACGCACGCTATACAAGGCCAAGTTTTCAACCTACCTCGCCAATACTGTCGCAGAGCTCATCGACCGGGTAGTCCAGCAACTAGATAGTGGTAGGATCACGGAGCCTGACTCGCCGTTCCCCATGTAGGCCGATATTTGTCCCCGCCCCGACCCTTCCGTACACTCGTTCGAATTCCTTCGACCCGCTGACGACAAGCCGAGGCATGCCCCATGGCGTTTGATTCCACTTCCACCTATGTGGCCACCGAGGCCCTCAAGCAGGCGGTCAATGCCGCCGTGACCCTGGAGCGCCCGCTGCTGATCAAGGGCGAGCCGGGCACCGGCAAGACCCTGCTGGCCGAGGAGCTGGCGGCATCATTGGGCACCGAGCTGCACACCTGGCATATCAAGTCCTCTACCAAGGCCGCCCAGGGGCTCTACGAGTATGACGCGGTCAGCCGCCTGCGCGACTCCCAGCTGGGGGTCGAAGGCGTGGAGAACGTCGCCAACTACATCAAGCCCGGCAAGCTGTGGGACGCCTTCACCGCGGAGCAGCGGGTGGTGCTGCTGATCGACGAGATCGACAAGGCCGACATCGAATTCCCCAACGACCTGCTCCAGGAGCTGGATCGAATGGAGTTCCATGTCTATGAGACCGGCGAGACCATCCGCGCGAAGCACCGCCCGATCATCGTCATCACCTCCAACAACGAGAAGGAGCTGCCCGACGCCTTCCTGCGTCGCTGCTTCTTCCACTACATCGAGTTCCCCGACCGCGAGACCATGCAGGCGATCGTCGACGTGCACTTCCCCGAGATCGCCCCGAAACTGGTCGGCGAGGCGCTGGAGGTGTTCTTCGACCTGCGCCAGGCCCCGGGGCTCAAGAAGAAGCCCTCCACCTCGGAGCTGGTGGACTGGCTGAAGCTGTTGATGAGTGACGAGCTCGCCCGGGAGGCGCTCTACCAGCGCGACCCCGTCAAGGCGATCCCGCCGCTGGCCGGAGCCCTCGTCAAGAACGAGCAGGATACGCAGCTGCTGGAACGGCTGGCCTTTATGATGCGCCGCCAGGGCAACGCGAGGCGCTGAGCATGTTCATCGGCCTGTTCGAGACCCTCAAGCGCGCCGGGGTGCCGGTGTCGCTGCGCGAGCTGCTCGACCTCCATGCGGTGGTGGCCCGTGGCGTGGTGTTCGCCGACATGGAGGCCTTCTACCGTATCGCCCGCACCGTGATGGTCAAGGACGAGCGCCACTTCGACCGCTTCGATCGCGCCTTCGCCGCCTGGTTCGAGGGGCTCGAGAACCTGGATGCCGCCATCGAGGCGCTGATCCCCGACGACTGGCTGCGCCGGGAGTTCGAGAAGCAGCTCTCCGCGGAGGAGAAGGCGCAGATCGAGTCCCTGGGCGGCCTCGAGAAACTGATCGAGACCTTCAAGCAGCGCCTGGAGGAACAGCAGGAGCGCCACTCCGGCGGCAACAAGTGGATCGGCACCGGCGGCACCAGCCCTTTCGGCGCCTACGGCTACAACCCCGAGGGGATACGTATCGGACAGGACGGCTCACGCCACCGTCGGGCGGTGAAGGTGTGGGACGAGCGCCGCTTCCGCGACTACGACGACTCCCTGGAGCTTGGCACCCGCAACATCAAGATGGCGTTACGCCGGCTGCGCAAGTTCGCCCGCCAGGGGGCCGCGGAGGAGTTCGACGTCGACGCCACCATCCGCGAGACGGCGCGGGACGCCGGCCTGCTCAACGTGCAGATGCGCCCGGAGCGCCACAACGCAGTGAAGGTGCTGCTGCTCCTCGACGTGGGCGGCTCCATGGACGACCATGTCCGCACCTGCGAGGAGCTGTTCTCGGCGGCACGCGCCGAGTTCAAGCACCTGGAGGCCTACTACTTCCATAACTGCCCCTACGAGGGGCTGTGGCGCGACAACTCGCGTCGCCGGCATGAGCGCATCCCGACGCTGGACGTGCTGCATACCTATGGCGACGACTACCAGGTGGTGATCGTCGGCGATGCCGCCATGTCACCCTACGAGATCACCCATCCCGGCGGCAGCGTGGAGCACTTCAACGACGAGGCCGGGGCCGTGTGGCTCCAACGCCTGACGGCAAAGTTCCCGCGGCTGGCCTGGCTCAACCCAATGCCGCCGCGCGCCTGGGACTACACCCACTCCACCCGGCTGATCCGCGAGCTGATCGACGATCGCATGTACCCCATGACCCTCGAAGGGCTGGAGAGCGCCATGCGCGAGCTGGGCCGATAGGACGATAGCCCTCGAGGGCTATCGGGGCGCCGAATAGCCCGTCTGGGCTATTGGCTTGGCAGTATCCGGCCCGCCGCAACGGGAAGACACAAGCTTTTGCCGCCCCGCACGGCGGGCCGTACAATGCTCGGTCACTGCCGCCATGCCGGGCGGCCCCCTTCCGTCACTTGCCAGAACACGCTCGAGGAACCTCCGGACCCATGCGCGTCACCCAGATGCTGATCGCCACCCTCAAGGAAACCCCCGCCGATGCCGAGGTCATCAGCCACCAGCTGATGCTGCGCGCCGGGATGATCCGCCGCCTCACCTCCGGCCTCTACACCTGGCTGCCGCTGGGGCTCAAGACCCTGCGCAAGGTGGAGCGCATCGTGCGCGAGGAGATGGACCGCGCCGGCGCCCAGGAGGTGCTGATGCCGGCGGTGCAGCCCGCCGAACTGTGGCAGGAGTCCGGTCGCTGGGAGCAGTATGGCCCCGAGCTGCTGCGCCTCAAGGACCGCCATGATCGCGACTACTGCGTCGGCCCCACCCACGAGGAGGTGATCACCGATCTGGTGCGCAAGGAGATCGCCAGCTACAAGCAGCTGCCGGCCAACTTCTACCAGATCCAGACCAAGTTCCGCGACGAGATCCGCCCGCGCTTCGGCGTGATGCGTTCCCGCGAGTTCATCATGAAGGACGCCTACTCCTTCCACGTCGACGAGGACTCCCTCAAGGAGACCTACCAGGCGATGTATGACGCCTATGTGCGCATCTTCACCCGCCTGGGTCTCGACTTCCGCCCGGTGATCGCCGACAACGGCGCCATCGGCGGCACCGGCTCCCACGAGTTCCACGTGCTGGCCGACTCCGGCGAGGACGACATCGTCTTCTCCAGCGAGTCCGACTACGCCGCCAACATGGAGAAGGCCGAGGCCCTGGCCCCCCAGGGCGAGCGTGCCGCCCCCGCCGAGGAATTACGCCTGGTCGACACCCCCGATGCCCGCACCATCGCCGCCCTGGTGGAGCAGCACGGCCTGCCCATCGAGAAGACGATCAAAACCCTGATGGTGCACGCCGCCGAGGGTGGCCTGATCGCCCTGCTGGTGCGTGGCGACCACGAGCTCAACGAGGTGAAGGCGGAGAACCTGCCCGAGGTGGCCGCCCCGCTGACCATGGCAAGCGAGGAAGAGATCCGCGCCGTCGTGGGCGCCGGCCCCGGCTCCCTGGGCCCGGTGAACCTCGACATGCCGATCATCATCGACCGCTCGGTGGCACTGATGAGCGACTTCGGTGCCGGTGCCAATATCGATGGCAAGCACTACTTCGGCATCAACTGGGAGCGCGATGTGGCGCTGCCCAAGGTGGCCGATATCCGCAACGTGGTGGAGGGCGACCCCTCGCCGGACGGCCGCGGCACCCTCTCCATCAAGCGCGGCATCGAGGTGGGCCACGTCTTCCAGCTGGGCACCAAGTACAGCGAGGCGATGAACGCCACCGTGCTGGGCGACGAAGGTCGCGCCCTGCACCCCTGGATGGGCTGCTATGGTATCGGGGTGACCCGCGTGGTGGCCGCCGCCATCGAGCAGAACCACGACGACGCCGGCATCATCTGGCCCGACCCCATCGCGCCCTTCCAGGTCGCGCTGGTGCCGATGAACGCCCACAAGTCGCAGCGCGTGCGCGAGGAGTCGGAGAAGCTCTACGCCGCGCTCACCGAGGCCGGCTTCGAGGTGCTACTCGACGACCGCGACCTGCGCCCCGGCGTCAAGTTCGCCGACCATGAGCTGATGGGCCTGCCCCACCGCCTGGTGGTCGGCGACCGCGGGCTGGACAAGGGGGAACTGGAGTACAAGGGACGCCGTGACAGCGATGCCACCATGGTACCGGCCGGGGAGATCCTCGACTTCCTGCGCCAGACGATTCAACTCGGCTAGTTTCACCTTGGCCAGGACACGCCGCTCGCTTGCCGTCCTGCTGGCAAGCGGGTTCCTGGCGACGAATGTCGTGGCCGATGAGCGCAATTTCCTGGCCGCCCTGGCGGCCGAGGGTCGGCCGCTGCTGGTGCAGCCGCTGCCTGCCACCCCGCGGACCCTGCGCAGCACCCTGGACGAGGCCCTCGCCTCGCCCCGGGCCCCCGCCGACATCTGGGCCGCCCGCCAGTGGTTCAACGCCATGGAACCCGCCCTGGCGCGCCACGTGAAGGACCCCGGGATGCGCCAGGCGCTGCTGCGTCGGGTCTATCACGAGGCCACCCTGGCCGGTCTGCCTCCCGAGCTGGTGCTGGCGCTGATTCAGGTGGAGAGCGCCTTCCAGGCCGAGGCCGTCTCCTCGGCCGGGGCCGTGGGGCTGATGCAGATCATGCCGTTCTGGATCCGCGAACTGGGCCTGCCCGCCGACGACCTCAAGGACCCGTGGCGCAACCTGCGCTACGGCTGCACCATCCTGGCCCACTACCTGGCGGTGGAGGATGGCGACGTCACGCGTGCCCTGGCCCGCTACAACGGCAGCCTGGGCAAGACCTGGTACCCGGAGCGGGTGATGCGCGCCTGGCAACGCCACTGGCGCCCCGCCGAACCCCGAGCCACGGTGCAGCGCTGAGCCGATCACTCGCCACCGCTCCCGGCACTACTCGACAGCGGTCACCAGGCCGGCCTGCGCAAGCTGCGCCAGCCATCGGCACACGTCCTGGGTCACCGGCGCGACCGGTGCCGTGAAGTGCGCCGCCAGCAGCTCGCCCAGCTCTGCCCCGCAAAGCGGCTCCTCGCGCAGCAGTCGCCACACGGCCTGGCCGGTGGCGTTGAGGCGATGGATCCCTCCGCCTGGGTCGATCAGGAAGAGCTCATCCCCCAGGGGATAAACACGCCCGCCGGGGCTCGCCGCCCAGCGCCGCCGCGGTTCCACCGGGGGCGGCGTCTCGGCAAGGGCGGTACGCTCGCGGGCTGGGCCTGCGCCGCCCGGGGCGGGAGTATCACGGCGCAGGGCGTCGGCCAGGCAACGCACCGCCGCCAGCGGCTCGGCGTAGCGCAGCAGCAGGCAGGGCAGCCGCCGCATCAGCGGCAGCAGCCGGGCCATCAATGCCTCCGGCGCGGTGTGGTGGGCGAAGTGCTGGGTGAGCAGCTGCTGTAGCCCCTCCCCGGGCCGCAGCGCCAGCACCTCCGGCGCCGCCATGGCATCATCGCGCTCCAGCAACACCAGGGCCCCAAGCGGCGCAGACTCGCCGTGGGCGGCCAACCCCTCGCCCCTGGGCAGCACGAAGCGGTAGCGCGCATCGGCCGGACCGGCATGGGCCTCGGCGTAGTCGGAAAGCTCCGGGGCCAGGGTCTCGGGCAGCGGCAGGCGCAGCCGGGGGGCGATGCCGAGCGCGACCCCCTCCCCGTCGACGGTCAGCCCCAGCACGTCGTCGCCGAACAGCCGGAACCCCGCCGCGGCGAAGGCCACCGCCAGGGTGCTCTTGCCGGCACGATGACTCTCGGGAAACAGCACCAGGCGACCGTCCACCTCCACGCTGGCGGCATGTAGGCCGAGCAGGTCCGGCGCACGCGCCAGGCGGTCACCGCCCAGGTCGGCGACCAGGCTGCAGACCGCGGACGCCGGCGTGGGCAACACCAGACCACGGGGAAGCTGGGGGGAGCGCTGCAGGTAGCCCGTCGGGGTTCGCCGCAGGCGGATGGCCGGGGCGAGTCCCCGGGCCGGCGCGATCGATACCGGCCACCCCGGCAATGCCTGGGTCAGGGCCGCCACTACCTCGGGCGCCTGCTGCACGCGCAGGCAGCGCCCGAGGCCCGGCAGGGAGAGGTCGACGGCGTGCACCATCACCAGCGGCGTTCGGGGCGTCCGAAGACGATATCCTCGACGATGGTCACCGGATCCTCGACGATGGTCACCGGATCCTCGCGATAGTCGCGCAGCCGGCGCCGGTCATACTCGTAGTCACGACGCGAGTAATAGCGATCGTCGCGGCGGGCATGGTAACGGTCGTCGCGCCGGTAGTGGTCGTCGCGATGGCGACGCCGGTAACGCGCCCGTTCGTGGCGACGGTAGGCGCCATCGTGGCGGCTCGGCCGCGAACGACTGGGGCGCGACCAGCTGGGCCGCGAGCGGCTGGGGCGCGAGCGGCTGGGGCGGGAACGCCGGTGGCCGTCCCAGGCCTGGGCCTGGCCGACGCTGAACAGGGTCGGCGCCATATAGGCGCCGGCGAGGCCCACCCCGAGGGTGGCCAGCAGCCGACGCCGGCGACGGCGATGGGTCTCGGCGGCAGCGTCACGATCAAGCTCGGTGGACATGGAATACCTCCTGGGGCGTCACGGCGGCGGATGATGTCGAACACTGTTCATCCTAGCCATCGCGCGTCCGTCGCGCCGCCGTCCCAGAGGCGTTGTCGATTTGTTCCACCGGGCGTTGCGGATCCGCGACAACCGATCGCGCTCGCGCGGGGAAACCGGCTCAGGAAAAGAAGCCGGCTCACAAAAAAGGGCCGACCCGTGAAGGTCGGCCCACTGGGGGGAGTGACTCCCCCCTCCCCTGACGACTGGTGGAACGGCTGGCTCAGTGCTTCTTCTTGCGGTGGTCCCGCACGATGAAGGCGACCCAGCCCCCCATGAATGCAACCATCATCGCGACGGTGACCAGACCAAAGATTACGGCGTCGTCCAGATACATGTCGATGTCCTCCCCGTCTCGATGTGTTGAGTGCACTGTAGACCGGGAAGGCGCGGCGAAACCTGACCTGCATCAAGTATCGGCCGGCGTGCCGTCAGGGGAAGGAGGAGAATTGATTCAGGTCAGTTTTCAGGGCAGCTTCTTGTCCTCGACCTCGGCGGGGTCGGTATCCGGGGGGAGCGGATGGCCCTTGGCCAGCTCGGCGCGGGTGGCATCGCGTACCGCGAGCACCTCGAGGGCATAGCGCAGCGTGCGCCCGGCCAGCGGGTGGTTGGTGTCGATCAGCACACCGTCGTCGCGCACCTCGAGCACGGTGACGATCTGCGGGCCATCGTCACCGGGGGTCTGGAAGCGCATGCCGGGGGCGAGGTCCGGCACCGGGAAGGCATCGCGCCCCACCTCGCGGACCAGCGCCTCGTTGCGCACGCCATAGGCGTCCGCCGGCATCAGGGTCACGGAGAGCTCGGCGCCCTCGGCCTGGCCCTCCAGGGCGCGCTCCAGGCCGTCGACGATGTTGTGGTGGCCATGCAGGTACTCGAGGGGCCGCTGGCGGGCACGCGAGTCGTCGAGCACCTCGCCGTCGGCGTCGCCGAGGACCTCCTTCAGCACGTAGTGAAGGGTGACGACACGCTGGGGGGCGATGGTCATGCGGGTCTCCTGAGTGATAGGGGAAAGGGCGCCGGCAAGGGGATGAGAAAGGGCCGCCTCAGCCGCGGCGCAGGTTGGCGACGGGCATCTCCAGGCGCTGCTGGCGATGCAGCAGGTTGAGCAGCACGATGGCACGCTCCTCGCCCTTGTGGGCCTCGAACACCGCCTGGAGCTCCTGGAAGGGGCCCTCGGTGATCTGCACCGTCTCGCCGGCGCGGAAGTAGAGGTTGGCCTCCTGCTCACGCTCGCTACCGTGCTCGCGCAGAGTCTCGATCAGCCGGTCATCCACGGCGATGGGCATCTCGCCGAAGGCGACCAGCTTGAGCACGCCGCGGGTGGAGCGGATGGGGCGCCAGTTGCTCACCAGCCGGTCGAGGCGGATGAACAGGTAGTAGGGGAACAGCGGTTCGGTCACCCAGGTCAGCTTGCCGCGGCGCTTCTTCTGCACCTCGAGCACCGGATGGAACACCTCGAAGCCCTGGTTGACCAGGTTCTCGGCGGCACGGAAGGATTCGCCGCCCTTGCACTGGATGGCATACCAGCGCGGTACGGCCGCGTCACCCGACTCGGGCGCCTGGGTCGTCTGGCTCTCGTTCATGACTCACCTGTGAGGCTGGACGCTGGTATCACTGCCGGGGCTCTGCAACAATCATCACCGCCCACGGGGCGCGCCGCGGGGTGCCCGGCATTTCGAGGCGAGGATTCTACCACCGTTGCAAGGAGAGCCCCATGCCGACGCCTACCGTGCAGAGGAGCTGGCGCGACGCCCTGGCGATCTACCTGCGCGCGCCGGTCATCACCATGCTGTTCCTGGGCTTCTCGGCGGGCCTGCCCTTCCTGCTGGTCTTCTCCACCCTCTCGGCCTGGCTGCGCAGCAGCGGCGTCGAGGTCGCGGCGATCGGCTTCTTCGCCTGGATCGGCATGCTCTACTCGATCAAGTTCTTCTGGGCACCGGTGGTGGATCGCCTGGCGCTGCCCCTGCTGACCCGCGTCCTGGGCCAGCGCCGCGGCTGGATGCTGGCGGCCCAAGCGATGATCGCCGCCGGCCTGGTGGGGCTGGCCGGCATCGACCCGGCAGGCCAGCTGCCGCTGGTCGCCCTCTTCGCCCTGCTGGTGGCCTTCGGCAGCGCCACCCAGGACATCGCCATCGACGCCTTCCGCATCGAGTCGGCGCCGGAGGACCTCCAGGCGGCCATGGCCTCCACCTACATCATCGGCTACCGCGGCGGGCTGTTGGCCGCCGGCGCCGGCGCCCTCTACGTGGCCTCGTGGCTCTCCTGGGAGGCCGCCTACCTGAGCATGGCGGCCCTCGTCGGCATCGGCGTGGTGACGGTGCTGCTGCGCCCGGAGCCGGCGCGCCTGTCGCTCACCACCCAGCTGATCCACGAGCCCCGCGTACGCGCCTTCCTGCGCGCCAGCCGTGGCCGGGCGAAGGCGTGGCGACGCCTCGGCGCCTGGGCGATCGGCGCCATCGTCTGCCCCTTCACCGACTTCTTCACCCGCCATCGCCGCAAGGCGCTCTGGCTGCTGCTCTTCGTGGCGGTGTTCCGCATCAGCGACCTGGCCATGGCCTCCATGGCCAACCCGCTCTACATCGACCTCGGCTTCTCGCTCGCCACCATCGCCAACGTCACCAACATCTTCGGCATCGCCATGAGCATCGGCGGCGGCGTCCTGGGCGGCCTGCTGGTGGCCCGCTACGGCATCGGTCCCATCCTGGTGCTGGGGGCCACGGCGGCGGCATTGACCAACCTGCTGTTCGCCGCCCTGGCGCTGGCCGGCCAGAGCCTGCCGCTGCTGGTAATGGCCATCGTCGGCGACAACCTGGCCAACGGCCTGGCCAGTGCGGTGTTCATCGCCTTCCTCTCGAGCCTCACCTCGCGCGCCTACACCGCGACCCAGTACGCGCTCTTCTCGTCGCTGATGACCCTGCCAGGCAAGTTTTTGAGCGGCTTCGGGGGGCTGGTGGTGGAGGCCGACGGCTACGCCACCTTCTTCCTGATCTCCACCGCCCTGGGCATTCCCGCGGTGCTGCTGGCGCTGTGGATCCGCCGCGACCGGGAGCTGGTGCCCGCGCCGGTGCCGGCGAAGCAGGCGGAGGGCGGCAGGACGGGATGACGCCCTAGCGTTTGGGGCTCACCTCCGCCCTTGGAGTCTGCCCCCCAGGTTGTCGCAGCAGCGGGGTCAGACCCCCGCCCCTTAGGGGTCAGACCCCGGCCATGCCGCCAGGCCCGTCATGTTGCGCTTCTCCAGCGGTTACGCCCACCGCCGGGGTCTGACCCCTGAGGGGCTCCCAAGCGGCATAGCCCCCGTCAACCGTCGAGCCACCCCTGCAACCAGGCAAGCGCCCCCGGGGTGGTCCGCCACTGGTCGCGCATCAGGGTGCGGTACTGCCAGGCCTCGGCGCGGCTGCCGGGCTCGGCCTCGCCGGTGTCACCGCCCGGCACGGGGCGCGGACGCTCGGCGCACAGCAGGGCCAGGGCGTAGGCGTTGTGGGCCTGGACATCGCCCAGGGCCGCCTCCGCCGCTTCGCGCCGATCGAGGCGGTAGAGCGCCAGGGCCCGCCCCATCAGCACCCCCAACGCCGGCCCCTCGGCCTCCGCCTCAGGCGGCTGCTCGCTGACCGCCAGGGCCTCGGCGTCGCGGCCGTCGCGCAGCAGCTGGTCGAGCACCAGCTCGCGCAGCCCCAGGCTGTCGTGGTCATCCACCGCGAGCAGGCTCTCGGCGAGCCGGCGGGAGCGCTGGCGCGCGCCGCGCTCCATGCCCACCACCAGCGCCAGGCCGGTGCGCAGCAGCAGGGCGTTGTCGGCCTCCTCCCAGGCCAGGGTGCCGGGCCCCTCGGCGGCGACCTGCTCGAGCCAGCGCTCGAGGCGATCGGCCAGGGGCACGAACAGGCTCGGCGCCATCCACGGCAGGCTGCCGAAGCGGGTGGTCAGCGCCAGGGCCAGCTCCTGCACCACCGCCGGGGCGTCGAGCCATTCGGGGTGGCTGCAGAGGTCGGGCAGCCACTCCCCCGCCGCGGGCCAGGGGTCATCCTCCAGGCCCAGCGGCGAGTCGGAGACCGCCGCCACCGGGAAGACCTCGCGCCAGGCGGCATGCAGGGTGTCCTCGCGGGCGGTGGTGCGGTACTCGAGACGCCCGCCCGCGGTGCACGAGACATCGAGGCGCGGCGCGGTGGGCAGCTCGGCGAGCAGCGCCTGCAGCGCGGCCAGGGGGCCGGCGAGGTCCTCCTCGGCGCTGAGTAGCTGCTCGGCCAGGGTGGCGCCGGGGTTCTCGGCCAGGTCGGCGAGGAACTGCAACTGGTCAGGCTCGAGGTCGCCCTGACGCGCCAGGCGCCGGAACCAGAAGCGCGCCCGCTCGGCTGCCTCCGCCTCGTGCCCCTCGTGGAGCAGCAGCATCGCTTCGATGTAGGCCAGGGTGGGCGAGTCGGGCAGCGCCTGCTGGGCGCGCACGAAGGCGGCCCGGGCGCTATCCAGATCGTCGTTGTCCAGGTGCATCAGGCACAGCCGCTCCAGCGCCACGCCGCGCAGGAACAGCGGGCCGTGCTCGAGCACGGCGTCGAGCAGGGTCTCGCGCTTGCGGGTGAAGCCGCGCTCCTGATAGAGGTCGAGCAGGATCTCGAAGGCGGGCTCGGCCTGCTCCGGCAGCCGCTCCCAGTCGCCGCGCTCGAACAGCGACTCGAGGATCTGCTGGGCGCGGCCACGCTGCCCGGTCTCGGCGGCGATCAGCCCGGCCTCCAGCAGCGCCTGGGCCGGGGCCCGCCCGCTTGCCAGCGCGGCCTTGAGGGTCTCCCCCTTCCAGTCGCGCAGCGAGAGCATCCACATCAGGTGCCCCGGCACGGAGCCTGGCAGGCTGACGGCCCCGCAGCAGTGCTTGGTCTTGCGCCCGGAGTCACACCAGCAGGGCTCGTTGCGCCCCGGCCGGGCGAGGGGCTCGCAGCGGAAGTCGAGACGTTCGAGCGGTGTCTGGGACCACAACTCGGGCGCCAGCGCCTGGGCCAGCGGCAGCTTGCCGCCGACGTGGGCCGGCCCCTCCTCCCGGGCCCAGGCCATCAGCGTCGGATAGCGCTCGTCCTGGCGTATCGCCTTGAGCGCCGCTGAGGCGAATCCCAGCAGCTGTTCCACCCATACCGCCAGCATTGTGACCTCCACCGTCCGGAAAACGGCACAGTCTACCAGCCGGCGCCAGGGCTTGGCAGCCGCTTACTGCCGCGCCCAGGCCAGCAGCGGGGCGGTGCGCGTCCCCAGCCCCAGCAGCCGTCTCGTCCTGCCTCGCTCGCGCATAATGGTTCCTCGCCGCGACAAGTGATACAAGGATTGTACACCACTCACTAAGGATGACACCTGGCCAATCGCCACTCACACTGGAAGAATGTCCAGAAAACCGCCGCCGAGCCCGCCATGCGCCTGATCATCGCCGAGAAACCCAGCCTGGCCCGTGCCATCGCCGACGCCCTGCCCGGCGCCTCCCGCAAGCAGGAGGGCGCGATCGTGGCCGGCGACACCACCGTGACCTGGTGCCTGGGCCACCTGCTCGAGCAGGCACCGCCCGATGCCTACGACCCCGCCCTGAAGCAGTGGCGCCTGGACGCCCTGCCGATCCTGCCCCAGCGCTGGAAGCTCACCCCCCGGCCCAAGGCACGCGGCCAGCTGGCGGTGATCCGCCGGCTGCTCAAGCAGGCGGACGAGGTGGTCCACGCCGGCGACCCGGACCGCGAGGGGCAGCTGCTGGTGCAGGAGGTGATCGAGCACCTGGGCTGGAAGGGCAGGGTCTCCCGACTGCTGGTCAGCGACCTCAACCGCCCGGCGGTGCAGCGGGCACTGGCGCGCCTGGAGGACAACGCCCGCTACCAGCCGCTCTACCGCGCCGCCGAGTCCCGCGCCCGGGCCGACTGGCTCTACGGCATCAACCTGACCCGCGCCTGGACCCTCACCGGCCGCCAGGCGGGCCACGACGGGGTGCTCTCGGTGGGCCGGGTGCAGACCCCGGTGCTGGGCCTGGTGGTGCGCCGCGACAACGAGATCCGCGACTTCGTGCCCCGCCCCTTCTTCGTGCTGTGGGCCGACCTCGCGGTGGCACAGGGCCAGCTGCGCGCCTGGTGGGTACCCGGCGAGCGCCACCCCCTCGACGACCAGGGCCGCCTGCTGGAGAGGGCGCCGGCGGCGGCCCTGGCCGAGCGCCTGCCCGGCGCCGAGGGGCGCCTCACCCGATTGCAGTCCCAGGAGAAGCGCCAGGCCGCCCCCCTGCCCTACTCCCTGTCGGCGCTGCAGGTCGATGCCGCGAGGCGCTTCGGGCTCTCCGCCAAGGCGGTGCTGGACACCTGCCAGGCGCTCTACGAGCGTCACCAGTTGATCACCTACCCTCGCTCCGACTGCCGCTACCTGCCGGAGGAGCACCTGGCCTCGGCCCGGGCCACCCTGGAAGGTGCCTGCGGCGGCGACGAGACCCTGCGCGGCTGGCTCGCCGGTGCCGACTTCACGCGCCGCTCGCGGGCCTGGAACGACAAGCAGGTGGGCGCCCACCACGCCCTGGCGCCCACCGGGCGCGCCATGGACCCCACCAGGCTCTCGGCCACCGAGGCCAAGGTCTTCCGGCTGATCGCCCGCAACGTGCTGGCACAGTTCTATCCGGCGCTTGCCACCCGGGAGGTGAAGGCGGAGTTCACCCTCCTCGAGGAGACCTTCCGCGCCCGGGGCCAGGCGATCCTCGACCCCGGCTGGAAGCCGCTGTTCACCACCCGCGAGGAGGCGCCGCCGCTGCCGCCCCTCACCGAGGGCGAGGGCTGTCGGGTCCTGGAGGCCGGCGTGGAGGATCGCGAGACCCGCCCGCCGGAGCCCTTCACCGACGCCAGCCTGATCAAGGCGATGATGAACATCGCCCGCTACGTCGAGGACCCCGCGGTCAGGCGCACCCTGCGCGAGCACGATGGGCTGGGCACCGAGGCGACCCGCGCCGGCATCATCGAGACCCTGGTGGCGCGCGGCTACCTGGTGCGCCGCGCCAAGGCGCTGCGTGCCACGCGGCTGGGCAGCGCCCTGATCGCCTCGCTGCCCGAGGCGGTGGGGCGTCCCGAGCGCACCGCCCTCTGGGAGCAGCGCCTCGCCGCCATCGCCGAGCAGGAGGCCGAACCGGCCCCCTTCCTGGCGGCGCTGGTGGCCGACCTGCGCGGGCTGCTGGGCAGCGCCGACGCCCGGCGGCTGCAAGAGGCCCTGGCCAACGCCCGGGGCGAGGAGGCAGCCGCCGCGCCCGCCCGCCGCCAGCGAAGCGGCCCGCGGCGCGGCACCGGCAAGCGTGCCTCGCCGCGCCGTCGCAAGGCGTCATCGTGATGGCACCCGCCCCCCACTGGGTCGTCGGCCCCGGCGCCATCGGGCGGCTGCTGGCCCTGCGCCTGGCCCACGCCGGCCATGACGTGGTGCTGATCGGCCGGCGCCCCCTCCCCGACCGCCAGACCCTGATCACCCCCGAGGGCGATGCCCTTTGCCTGCGGCTGCCGACCCGGATCGCCCCGCCCGATGAGGCGCCTGGGGTGGTGCACCTCACCACCAAGGCCTACGCCACCGAGGCGGCCTGGGCGGGGCTCGCCGCGCGACTCGACGCGACCACCCCGCTGGTGCTGTGGCAGAACGGTTTCACCGCCCAGCCCCGCCTCACCGATCGCCACCCCGGCCCGGTGCTGTGCGCCACCACCACCGAGGGCGCCTATGTCGAGGACGAGCGGCGGGTGGTCCACGCCGGCCATGGCGAGACGGCCCTGGGCGCCCTCGATGGGCGGCATGCCGAGCTGGCCGCCTCCCTGGCCGTCACCCTGGGCGCTGCCGGCCTGCCCACCGCCGCGGTGCCGGATATCCGGCGCCGGCTGTGGCAGAAGCTCGCCATCAATGCCGCCATCAACCCGCTGGTGGCGCGCCACCGGGTCCGCAACGGCGAGCTGCGCGCCCCCCGCTACCGGGACGAGGTGGAGGCGGTGATCGCCGAGGTGGCGGCCGTCATGGCCGCCGAGGGCGTCGCGCCGCCCCAGGGCGATGGCCTGGCGGGCTGGCGGGCGCTGGTCTGGAAGGTGGTGACGGCCACCGCCGGCAACCGTGCCTCCATGCTGCAGGACGTGCTGGCCGACCGACCCACCGAGCATGAGGCGATCCTGGGGCCGCTGCTGGAGGCCGCCGCCCGCCACGGCCTGGCCACGCCCACCCTGGCGACGTTGGCACGCCACCTGGCGGAGACGTCGCCGGGTTGCTAGCCTAGAAGGATCTCATCGCCACTCGCACTGCGGCTTGTTCCGCCCGGAGCAGGCCATAGCGCAAGGACAGGGAACCATGAAACCCGGTCATGCCATCGCGTCGCTACTGGCCTGCCTTGCCCTGACGGCGCCATTCACGGCCGTCGCTGCCGAGGACGCCCGTCAGGGCGGCTCGACCCCCGCCTACGCCGCCCAGGCCGACGACCTGACGCGCCTGGAGAACGGCGTGGTGATCGACGGGCGCGACGTCGAGACCCCGGACGGCTACACCTCGGGCTTCCGGCTGATCGCCGGCTTCACTCCCCTGGGGTTGCCCCGCCTCGACCTCGGCGCGGAATTCAGCTATTTAGAGAGTGACGAGGTGCCCACCCGCCTCGGCGACCAGCAGATGCTGATGGACACCGTCAGCCTCGGCGGCAGCCTGGTGGCGGGCGTGCGCCTGGGTCGCCTGGGCCTCTACGCCAAGTCCGGCCTGGTGGGATGGGAGGGCGATGCCGTGGTGGCCCGCGGCGACTTCGACGAGGCCGGCACCACCCGGGTGACCGGCTTCGGCGCCCGCCTCGAGCTTCCCGGCTTCACCAGCCGCCTGGAGCTCGAGGAGTACGACGCCCCCGATATGGCCCACCTCAACCTGCTCACCGCCTCGGTGCATATTCCTTTCTGAGAGCGCGGCTGCGCCGCCTCAAGGAGCAAGGAGCAAGGAG
>NZ_AXCA01000021.1:0-1979 GCF_000475415.1 Halomonas sp. PBN3
CCAGGGACGGCCGAGGTAGCGTACAGGGTCATATTCACAGCGCCCCGATCTGGTCCGGCACTCCGGGGCCTGTCACCAGATCAGCCTCGAGCCACTCCGAATGGCCTGGGTTCAGCGCGCGGGCGCCGGATGATGCTCCGCCCAGTGCCGGGCGATATCCACGCGGCGCGCCACCCACACCCGGTCGTGGGCCTCGATATGGTCGAGGAAGCGCTGCAGGGCGCGGAAGCGGCCGGGGCGCCCCAGCAGTCGGCAGTGCATGCCGATGGAGAGCATCTTCGGCGACGCCTCCCCCTCCGCGTAGAGCACGTCGAAGGCGTCGCGCAGGTAGGTGAAGAAGTGGTCGGCGGTGTTGAAGCCCTGGGGCGCGGCGAAGCGCATGTCATTGGTGTCCAGGGTGTAGGGCACCACCAGGTGGTCGTGCTCGACGCCCTGGCTGTCCTTCTCGCGAGTCCAGAACGGCAGGTCGTCGCCGTAGTAGTCGCTGTCGTAGAGGAAGCCGCCCTCGTCGAGCACCAGCCGGCGGGTGTTGGGGCTGTCGCGGCCGGTGTACCAGCCCAGCGGCTTCTCGCCGTAGAGGCGCTGGAAGATCGCCATCGCCTTCTTGAGGTGCTCGCGCTCGACGTGTTCGGGCACCTCCTGGTAGTGGATCCAGCGATAGCCGTGGCAGGCGACCTCATGGCCCAGCTCCCTGAAGGCGTGGGCTACTTCGGGGTGGCGCTCCAGCGCCATGGCCACGCCGAACACGGTGAGCGGCAGGCCGCGGCGCTCGAACTCCCGCAGGATGCGCCACACCCCCGCCCGCGAGCCGTACTCGTAGATCGACTCCATGCTCAGGTGGCGATCCGGGTAGCTGGCCGCGCCGATGATCTCGGAGAGGAACTGCTCGGAGCCTTCGTCCCCATGGAGCACGCAGTTCTCGCCGCCCTCCTCGTAGTTAAGCACGAACTGCACGGCGATCCGGGCGTTGCCGGGCCAGTTGGCATGGGGCGGCGTGCGGCCGTAGCCGATCAGGTCGCGGGGGTAGGAGGAAGCGCTCATTCCATCACCTTGTTGTTAGCGGGATGACGGCATTGAGACCAATGCCGAATCATTTTTGTATACAACAAGAATGTACCCCTGCCGATGCGGCGGTGCAAGCCCGCCGCTGCCCCGAGGATCAAACCTGGAAGATGCGATGCAGGTCCGGCGTCTCCTGCTCCTCCTCGACGATCGCCAGGGTGGCCTCCACGGCACGCAGATGCTCGCCCATCCGCGTGGCGGCCTCCTCACCCCTGCCCTCCTCCAGCAGCGCTACCAGTGCCTCGTGGTCATGGGTCTCGCACCCCAGGTGGCCCGGGATGCCGTAGACCGCCAGGATCAGCGAGGAGCGGAAACAGAGCCGCTCGACGAAGTCGGCCAGGGTGGCGTTGCCGGCGAGTCGCGCCAGATGCGTATGTAAGTCGGCCGAGAGGCGGATCGCCGCGCTGTGGTCACCCTCCCTCAGGGCCTGCTGCTCCCGGGCGGAGAGCCCACGCAGCACTTCGGCATCCTGTGCACCGATCCGCCTAGCCACCTCGGGCATCAGCCCGCACTCGACCATCTGGCGGGCATCGAAGACCTCCCGGGCTTCCTCGGCGGTGGGCCGAGTGACGCTGGCGCCGCGCCGTGGGGTGAGGGTGACCAGCTGCTCCAGTGCCAGGCGCTGGAGGATCTTGCGGATGCCGGTGCGGCTGACCCCGAACACCTCCGCCAGGGCATCCTCGCGCAGGCGCGCGCCGGGCTTGAGGCGATGCTCGATGATGGCATCGCTGATCGCCCGGTGGATTGCCTCGTGGCGCTCGGCGCCGTCGCCGTTCTTGCCGCGGCGGCTGGGGACCTCCTGAGGCTGGTTCATGTGGCCTGGCTCCCTGTGGTTGGCTGTCCTCATTGTATACGCGACACCCATGAAATCATGCCCCCGACCCGAGACAAGCCCCGATCGAGTAGGAGGGGGAGTC
>NZ_AXCA01000022.1:0-383 GCF_000475415.1 Halomonas sp. PBN3
GCCGAGGCGTCGATCAGGTTGACCGCCGAGCAGATCAGCACCACGTGCTCGAGCCCCGGCTCGCGGGCCACCATCTGCAGTACTGTGTCCTCGAGGTAGCGCGCATTGGCGAAGTAGAGGCTCTCGTCGATGCGCAGGAAGGCGACGCTGGTAAGGGTCTCGACCTCGTGGCGGGTGATGCTCCTGAAATGCTCGGTGCCGGGGATGCGGCCCACCACGGCGCTATGGGGGCGGCTGGTGCGGTAGAGGAAGAGGCCGATGGAGAGCACCACGCCGCTGATGATGCCGGCCTCGACCCCCTCCACCAGGGTCAGCAGGATGGTCACCGCCATGGCCGAGAAGTCGCTTCGCGAGTAGCGCCAGGTCTGGCGGATCAGCGGGAT
>NZ_AXCA01000023.1:0-248 GCF_000475415.1 Halomonas sp. PBN3
TGGGTGGCATGCGCCTGGTAGCGTTTGATCACCGCCTCCGGCGCCTCGTCCAGGCTGGTCCACCAGCCTTCCAACTCATAGTCCGGTTCGAGCAGCAACTGGCCATCGCGATCGGCGGTGCGCTCTACCAGGCGCATCACGCGTTGGACGACGTATTCGGTCTTGTTGTCGTCGTGGATCGAGACGGTCTGCGTCCACAGCGCCTGGCGCTTGCCAGGACGCAGCTCTTCCCAGTAGTCCGCCGCCAC
>NZ_AXCA01000024.1:0-1998 GCF_000475415.1 Halomonas sp. PBN3
GTGCGCCAGGCAAAGCCTGGTCGCTGGGGGAGCCACACAGGGAGGCGTGGCCTAAACAGCGAATTGAAACCCAGTGGGTGCAAGTCCCACCCGGCCAAGGGTAGCCGCCAGCCGGTAGCGAGTCTTGCGCAGCATCGGGCAACCGGCGCTGTGAAGCGTAGACAGTGAGTGAGCAGGCCGTGTGATAGAGCACCGAAATGTTGGAATCGTGGCTGCCGACATTCTGCCCGACGTGGAAGGCAACACCGACCCGCTGAAATGGCTTGGCGGAAAGGAGCCACCGGTGTCAGAGAGCAGGGCATGCTCACACAGGGGTTTCCCAGGAACCTGGGAGGCCCGCCTTTCTCCCCCGAAAGGTGAAAAATCAGGTGCAGGAGCCACCTGTCCCGAAAGCTCCCGGTTCGGTGCTGTCGTGCCTGACGGTACCGGAAGCGAACCACAGGCACTCAGGGGGTACGGCCAGGCGATCACAAGGAGCCAGTCGGACGGAAGGGCGGGAGTCGGAGTTGCTCGTAGTACCGAAGAAGGCGGGGAACCTACTCGACGGGACCCGCTGGAGGGAAGGGGCGGCCAATCATCAGAACTGCACGAGGGCAACATGACAGGTACTCAGGAACCTGAAGTCATGTCCACGAAACAAGTGCGGATAGCAGCGCTGGCAGAGCGCTTCCCGCAGCGTGCCTTCACGTCACTGGCGCATCATATCGACGCCCAGTGGCTGAAGACGGCCTACCTGATGACGCGCCGTGACGGCGCCGTCGGGATTGATGGCCAGACGGCGGACGACTTCGCGAGCGACTTCGAAGCCAATATCCAGCGGCTGCTGGAAGCGGCCAAGAGCGGTCGTTACCGGGCGCCGCCGGTGCGGCGTGTCCATATCCCCAAGGGAGACGGGCGTGCCACACGACCGATCGGCGTCCCCACCTTCGAAGACAAGGTCCTGCAGCGTGCCGTGGTCGCCCTGCTGGAGCCTCTCTACGAGCATGACTTCCTGGAGTGCTCGTATGGCTTCCGGCCAAGGCGCTCGGCGCACCAGGCGATCAAGACGGTATGGGATGAATTGTCGAGGATGGGCGGTGGTTGGGTCATCGACCTGGACATCAAGGCCTTCTTCGACACGATCGACCACCGGCACCTGCGAGCGTTTCTGCAGCAACGAGTGAAGGACGGTGTGATCCTGCGCCTGATCGGCAAGTGGCTCAAGGCCGGGGTACTGGAGGCCGGGCAGTGGCAGAAGGGTGAGCTAGGCAGTCCGCAAGGGGGCGTGATTTCCCCTTTATTGGCGAACGTTTACCTCCACTACGTGCTGGACGAGTGGTTCGAACAAGATGTTAAGCCACGACTGAAAAGTCAGGCGTTCGAGGTGCGTTTCGCCGATGATGCCGTGCTCGCCTTCAGCAACGAAGCCGACGCCCGCAAGGTGTTAGAGGTACTGCCCAAGCGCTTCGCGCGCTACGGGCTGACCCTGCACCCCACCAAGACCCGGCTGGTGCGGTTCCGGCCGCGCCCGGGGCAACGCGCCGAGACCTTCGACTTCCTGGGTTTCACCCACTACTGGGGGAAGTCACGCCGGGGCAGCTTGATTATTCAGCGGAAGACGGCGAAGGACAGGTTCAGTCGCGGGCTCATACGGATCGCACATTGGTGTCGCCATAACCGACACCGTCCACTGCGTGACCAACATCGGGAGCTATGCAGGAAAGTGCAGGGGCATGCAGCCTACTACGGTATTCGTGGCAACATGAGAGCCCTACAGACATTCCGGTTCCGAGTGTCGTGGATCTGGGTGAAGTGGCTGAGTCGCCGCTCACAGAAGGGCCATATCCCGTGGGACAAAGCCTGCAAGCTACTGGATGCCCTGCCACTAACTCCGGTGAGGATTGTGCAGCAATGCTGAGTCCATCAGCGAACCTGATGATTGAGGAGCCGGGTGCGTTAATTGCGCACGCCCGGATCTGAGGGGGGCCGGGACGAGCAATCGCCCGGTCTACCCGACTA